>JBCDHN010000481.1:0-3679 GCA_038749915.1 Verrucomicrobiota bacterium
AATCAGAAGATCATTGGGGCCAATAACGTTTCCCTTCCGCTCCAGGTCATTTCGAATCGAGGCGTAGTGTTCGGCAGCGTCATCGGCAAATGGAACCCAGTCAAACGGGTTGATCACGTGCTCGACTTTGGCGCGCTCCTGACTCGGATGTTTGCTTTTCAGGCAACCGAAGAGCAATTTGGCTCTCACCACCTCAGGAATCTTGATGTCGGCGGCATCCAGCAATTTCAATTTCGCAATGGGCTTTGCCTGATTTCGCATAACCGCAATGATGACACTGGTATCCAAGCAATAGATCATCGCATCGCGAGAAGTCGTCGGGTGCTTTAGTTCTCCGAGGAGTCCAGTGAGATCGCATCAAGCTCCATCTTTACCTCAGCAGGCTCCATCAAATCTGTTCCCTCAAATCCTTCGATCTTCTCGAAATAATCGTCCGGCCAACCCCGGTTGTCCTTAGCCGCTTCAGCCAAGTGCTTGCGTGCCCAACCAGACACTGAGCTTCCATCGCGATGAGCTGCTTGTTCCACCGCGCTAAGCGTATCGGAATCAAGATAGATCGTCAGGCTTGCCATGGTGAAAATATAAGTGGTCGTATAAGTGTGACAACCGGTTTCTCGCTAAGCCGTTCCTCTAGCTCCATGTGACTCTTGTCTTGAGCTATGGATTTGAAGACGGTTTGATCAGGTTCCCGTAGGCATCCACCTCGATCTGCGCCTCAGCCGAAAGCGGAGGCTGCATGCAGCGGTTGATGGTGGCGAGGAGCTTTTCCTTGGCTTGTTGCGCTTCCGGCGAGAGCGCATCGCTCGCGAGGGGCTCCTCCCGCATCCCAAGTCCGGCAATGTCGTACAGTTGATCGTCGAGGAGCGAATACTTGTAGGAATGGTCGAGGGCAAAAATGTGACGGGTGTAAGCCATCTTGTCCCAACCGGGGCGTGGATCATACCAGAAGAAGGCAACTTCCCGCGGTGTGGCTGGTTTGCCAAGCAAACGCGGTGCAAAACTGATGCCGTCAACCAGACCCCAATCGTCCGGCAAGGCCTTTCCGGCGAGATCGGCCAAGGTCGGCACAAAGTCGGAGGCATCGATCAGGTCATCGGTAACCAAGCCGGAGACCGAACCTTTCGGCCAGTTGACGATCAGGGGAACGCGAATCCCGGCTTGAATCGTCAGCGCCTTTCCCCCTTGAATCTGCTCGTCATTCAAGGTGGAAGTGATGCGGCGGTCCGTCCCGTTGTCCCCATAGAACAAGATCATGGTGTCCTCACGCAACCCCAACGCGTCGATCTTGGCGATCAGGTTACCCACGATCTTGTCCATGTACTCGACCATGTCCTTGAAGTAGCGGGTGTCTTCCTCCAGTCGACGACTCGGATCGCTCCACTCCTCGGAATCCGGAGTTGGAACCATGGGCCAGTGCGGAAGCGCCATCGGATAGTAGACAAACATTCGCTCCTCGCGATTTCGTTCCATGAAGTCGGCGATGTAGTCGACCGCGACATCTTCACCATATTTGCCTTCGTCCGTGTGAAGCTTGCCGTTGCGCAAATAGGTCGGGTTGGCATAACGGGAGCCCTTGTCCTCGGTTTCCTCGGAATGAAATAGGGAGTATTCGTCGAATCCCGCGTCTTTGGGATGGGTGCCGGTTCCACGACGTTTCTCCGCATTGGGAAAATCCGGCGGATCATAAGAAGTCAGCTGCCATTTGCCGGCGATGCAGGTCTTGAAGCCGAGATCGCTCATCAAATGCCCGAAGGTTTTCTCACCTTGCCGAAGAATACCGAAGTATTGCCAGTTTCGATGGTTGTACTTTCCGGTCATGATCTGGACCCGGGTGGGAGTGCACAAGGGCTGTGAATAGGCGTGGCTGAAACGGACGCCGCTGGCTGCCAACTCGTCGAGAACCGGCGTCTGGTAATCGGAACCCCCGTAGCAGCCAACCCCATCAATTCCGATGTCGTCGGCCAGGATGAGAATCATATGTTTCGGTCCTTCTTCGGCCAGAATTCCCGGGGTGAGAATGGCCAGAAGGAGAAGGGTTTGTTTTGCAATCTGCATGGCGAAAACCCTATCGAGCGGAGCTCCTGAATGCAAACAAAGCGCCGGGAAGTTTGCGAAAAGTTTTGCCGAAAACAATTGCGCATTGCTAGGAACGCCTCGAATTTGCGGCTAGCCGATTCCTGAGGTGCGCTAAAAAACTAACCCACCACATTCCTGAGTTGCCGATTTTCGCCCCGGCCTATGTCCTCTCAATTCTGAAGTGACCACCAGCCAAACCACTGGAAGTCTCAACTCTGTCGGCATTTAAACACAAAGTGTAGTTCAATGAAATTGTATATTGGGAATATCCCTTATGAAGCCACGGAACTTGAGTTGCGTGAAATGGTTGGCGAGCATGGTGAAGTCGTCGATCTCTACTATCCCACCGACCCAGAGACAGGAAACCACAAAGGTTTTGCCTTTGCGACCTTAGACAGTAAAGAAGCAGGAACAGCAGCAATGGAGGCTCTGAACGGAGCTGACCTTGGCGGACGTGCCCTGCGTTGTAACGAGGCCGAAGAACGGCGTAAACCACAGCGCAACTTCGGTGGCGGCGGTGATCGCCGTGGCGGCGGCGGTGGTGGTTATCGCGGAGGTGGCGGCGGCGGAGATCGTCGTGGTGGTGGTGGACGCGATCGTCGCGGAGGCGGCGGGCGTGACCGTCGCAGAAACGATTGGGACGATTAAAACCAGATCCCAGACCCAACATTTTTAACGAAAGCGGCTTCGAGAAATCGGAGCCGCTTTTTTGTTAAGCGAAGGTTTCAGACCCGTTCCAGCCACAGCGCACCACCCTGGCCACCACCAACGCAAAGGCTGACCAAGGCACGTTTTCCCTCGGTTCGACGCAGTTCGTGAAGTGCCGTCAACACCAGGCGAGCTCCACTCGCTCCCACCGGGTGGCCCAAAGCAATGGCCCCGCCGTTGGGATTCAAGGCATGTCTTTGAACTGCACCAATCGGACCTTCCAAATCCATCGCTTTCGCGAAACCTTCATCTTCGAGGCACTGCAAGGTGGCCAATACCTGGGCGGCAAAAGCTTCGTTGATTTCCACCACGTCGGCATCCATCGGGGCCAGACCCGTCTTCTTTTTCAATTCACCAATGGCGAACGCCGGACCCAAGCCCATCCGCGCTGGATCGCACCCGCTGTAGTGATAATCCACCAGTCGACCGAGGGGCTCCAAACCGAGTTTTTCGGCGCGCTGCTCCGCCATCACGAGAAGTGCCACGGCCCCGTCCGTGATTTGTGACGAGTTTCCAGCAGTCACCGTACCGTGGCTTCGCTCAAACACGGGTCGCAGCTTGGCCAAAGATTCCATGCTTTGTTTTTCCCGAACGCCATTGTCCACCTGAACGCTTGCATGCGCCTGAAAAACTGGTGCGATTTCTTGCTGAAGTCGATCGCCGGCTAGCGCCGCTTTTTGGTGACTTTTCAGAGCGAACTCATCCTGTTCCTCCCGCGATAACTCAAACTCCCGAGCCAGGAGCTCCGCCGTTTCACCCATGGAAAGGGAAACCACAGGATCGGTCAGACCAAGCTTGAGTCCGATGACCGGCGAGAAGTCGGCGGGCCGAAATCGCGCCATCGCCGCCAATCGTTGACCTGCTGTTTTTGCTCGGGCCAGTGCCGTGAACTTCG
>JBCDHN010000482.1:0-3668 GCA_038749915.1 Verrucomicrobiota bacterium
TCCTGCAGGAAACGCAGTCGTTTGTCTGGAGCATCGCATCAAACAGAATCGGATTTTCGAGGGGCGACTGATTGCTGAGAATCATCCTCTGATCGAACATTTGAATTGGGAGCCGCTCGTCGTCCGCCGTTCCCTGCAAATTCCACGGCTGGACTCGGATACGGTCTTGCTCTGGCAGGATACCTCACCGCTAATCATGCTGCGGGAGCAAAATGGGATCAAGCAGCTGCTGTTCAACTTCGATCTCGCGGGATCGAATGCCCTGAAACTTCCGGCCTTCATCGTGCTGATCCACCGATTTGCGGAACAAATCCGACAAATCAAACCTGTTCTTGAGCGAAAGGTTCTCGAGACCGGGCAGCCTTTGAATCTCACCATAGCCGAAACCGATGTTCCAGCTGCGCTGACGATGGTTTTTCGGTCGTGGGATGGAAACAACAACTTTGAAAGCGAAATCCCACTAGAGGACGCCGCCCGAGTAACGGCTCCCATTTATCCCGGTTACCTCACCGTTCGAAACGGCGACGAGAAGATCCTCGAAGCTTCCACGTTCTTCGCCGACACCCGAGAGGCGGACTTGAGCAAAGCCGCGACTGAGAATCGCCTGGCTGAAGCAGGGAGTTCACTCGTCGAACGTCACACCGAACAAGATATGAACTGGAGCCTCTGGGTTCTCCTGTTCTCGCTGACACTGATCGCCAGCTGGATATGGATCGCCCGTCGCAATGCCCAGGTCCATTCGGGCGCGGGTGACCTTGCTGCGGCGGTATAGCTCCAGAGCGGAGAACTCGGATCAGATCACCGTTCCCGCAGGAATAACCGCATTCTTGGGCACAACAACAATGCCGTCGCGGATATAATACATCCCATCCGGATGACTGAAGTGCGGATCTTTCCCTTCCGGGTTGATCGAGACGTCGTCTCCGATTCGCGCATTCTTGTCAATGATTGCACGGTGAATCGTCGCATTCTTGCCGATACCGATCGGCGGATCATCTGGCCTCTTGTGCCGCATCCGGTCTTTCTCAAAATAATCTGCTCCCATCATGATCGTATCCGTGATCTTTGCATGGGTCTCAATGATCGAACGGACCCCAATCACGGAGCGCTCAATCTTTGCATCGGTAATGATGCAGCCGTCTGAAATGATCGCCTCTTTCAGCGCCGCAGAGTTGATCTTGCTGGCTGGCAAGAAGCGCGGGCGGGTGTAGATCTGGCTTTTTGCATCAAAGAAGTCGTAATCCGGTACCACTTTCACCAAATCCAAATTCGCTTCGAAGAACGATCGAATCGTTCCGATATCTTCCCAATATCCTTGAAAGGTGTGGCTTTTTACGTCGTATTTCTCAATCGCTGAAGGAATAATATGCTTGCCGAAGTCGACAAAGTCATTATCAAGCGACTCTTCCAACACCTCCCTCCTAAACACATAAATGCCCATCGAAGCCTGAAACCGTTCCGCGTCGTCCGGTAATCCCAAGGTCTTCAGCAAATTTTTCGGCATCTTCAATTTGTCGAGAACTTCATCATCCTTCGGCTTCTCAACAAAACTTGTGATCGTTCCATCCTCCCCAGCTTCCAAAATGCCGAAGCCTTTCGCGTCGTCCCGGTCCACCGGCAGCGTTGTGATCGTGATGTCAGCATTGCGATCCAAATGCTGGTTCAAGACCTCCCGGAAATCCATCCGATAGAGCTGATCCCCACTCAGAATCACATAATGCTCATACTTGGGATTCAAAAAATACCGCATGTTCTGGCGAACCGCATCGGCAGTACCCTGATACCATTCGCTACCGGATGGGGTCTGCTGAGCCGCAAGAATCTCGACAAAATTTTCCCGAAAGTGATCAAACCGATAAGCCGAGGTGATGTGGCGATGAAGCGATGCACTGTTGAACTGCGTGAGCACGAACATCTGATAGAGGCCAGAGTTGAGACAGTTGCTGATGGGAATATCCACCAGGCGGTATTTTCCTCCAAGTGGAACAGCAGGCTTGGCACGGTCTTTCGTCAGAGGGAACAATCGACTACCAGCCCCTCCTCCCATGATAATGGCCAGGGTGTGCTGAAGGGCATCATGCAACGCGAAACGATCCATAGTAATTTCTATTATTTGTTCAAATTATGGATAAATTGGTATTCTAAATCACTTTTCCTTACGGTCCCGCGATGTTTCGCTGAACGGGGTTTTTGAAACTGACTTTTAAAACAACTTACTCCTATGTGTGGAATTATTGGCTATGTTGGACGTGAGAACGCTGCCCCCGTCATGCTTGACGGTTTGCGACGCCTCGAATACCGCGGATATGACTCTGCCGGTATGGCTCTCATTAACGAGGGTGAAATCAGAATTCGCAAGTGTTCTGGTAGGATTGATAACCTAAAATCTCTGTTAGAGAAAAAAGCCGTCAACGGCGAAACGGGAGTAAGCCACGCCAGATGGGCAACGCATGGGCCGCCGACGGACGATAACGCGCACCCTCACCTGGATGGGAGTGGTCAACTTGCCCTCGTCCACAATGGTGTGATTGAGAACTACCAGGCTCTGCGCGAGGAGATGGAGGGAGACGGACACGTCTTCAAGTCTCAAACTGATTCCGAGGTTTTAGCGCATTTGGTAGGGCGAAAGTATGATGAGCAGTCGTCCGGAGGACCAAAGGAAAAACTGGTCAACGCGATCCGCTCGGCCCTTCGCGAAGTGAAGGGAACCTATGGGATCGCGGTGGTCCATACCGATGCTCCGGACTTCATGGTCGGTGCCCGTCTGGGTAGCCCACTGGTGGTTGGGTTAGGCACCAGCGAAAACTTCATCGCCAGCGACGTAGCCGCGATTGTGGCCCACACTCGGGACGCCATTTATCTCAACGACTACGACCTCGTCGAAATGTCGCCGGCCGACTTTCAAATCAGCTCTCTGCGAAGTGGGGAGATCAGCGATTTCGAAGTGCAGCAAGTCAACTTCGAGAAGGAAGAAGCAGAGAAGGGCGACTTCCCGCACTTCATGCTCAAAGAGATTTACGAGCAGCCGATTTCCATCGCCAACGCCTTTCGGGGCCGCCTCTATCGCGAAAACTCGACGGCTATGCTTGGCGGGTTGAACATGACGCCGCGTGATCTCCGCAATGTCGACCGAATCGTGCTCTGTGGATGCGGAACGGCGATGCATGCGGCCATGGTTGGCGAATATTTGATTGAGGGACTCGCCCACATCCCGACCGAAGTCGAGATTGCCTCGGAGATGCGCTATCGAAACCTGCCGGTCGACAAGAACACGCTCTTCTTCGTCATCAGCCAATCCGGCGAAACGATCGACACCCTTGCCGCAATGCGCGAGGCCCAACGCAAAGGCCATCGGGTTCTTGGAATCGTCAACTCGATCGCCAGCACCATCGCCCGCGAATCTGACGGTGGCTCATATCTCCACGCGGGGCCGGAAATAGGCGTCGCCGCCACCAAATCCTTCACTTCTCAAGTCACGGTGATGACGCTCCTCGCGCTTTGGCTCGGCCGGATGCGCAACATGGACACCGTCGCCGGCAATCAGATCCTCGACGAGCTAGAACAAATCCCGGACAAGGTCACGGAAATTCTGAAACAGAGCGATCGCATCAAAGAAATCGCCCTGAAGTACAACGACGCAGAAGGCATGCTCTTCCTCGGCCGGCAGA
>JBCDHN010000483.1:0-3663 GCA_038749915.1 Verrucomicrobiota bacterium
CGTTGGAAAAGTTGGGTTTGGAAGAGGACGCGCAAAGTGCTTCTGACATCGAAGTCGTTGGCCAGAAACAGTTCCGTGACGTAGTCGAGCACCTCAGGATGAAGAATTCGATCTGTGTCCTCCCAATCGTCCAACGGCATATGCAGCCCATAGCCGAAGGCATGCGACCAGAGCCGGTTGGCGAGATTCGTGGCAAAACGCTCGTTCTCAGGAGAGGTCAACCAACTCGCGAAAGCTGCTTTTCGATTGGGAAAATCCGCCAGGTTCAGGCGCTCTCCGTAGAGGGTGTCGGGCTCAAGGACATCACCGGGGTTTCCATCCTCATAGGCATAGTCGTGAGGTAGCTTTAGCTGGCGATCAGTTTCGATCACCTCCATGCGCTGGTAGTAGGTGAAGAGATGCTGGATGTCGCGTTCGATGCGTTTGATGGGCTCGAACTCAGGCTTGTAGCCTCTTTTTTTCCCAATCAGCTTGCGACTGAACGGCACGTTATGGGAACTTGCATAGTCTTCCAACATGCCAACCATTCGAGATTTCGAAAACGGACTTTCGAAGTCCATGCCCCCACTGAATGCCGCGAGCAGGTAGTAATCCATCTGAGTCGTTTCCTTGAATGGATCGTCGTGGCACTGCGCGCAACCGATTCGCATGCCTAGGAAAACCTGAACACTGTTGCTGACGTTATCGAGCAGCATGTTCCGATCCCGCAGGTAGTAGCCAACGGCGCTGTTTTCCGAAACATGACCCGTAGCTGCCAGCATCTCATAAACCATTTCATCGTAGGGGCGGTCGTTACGAACCGAGTCCTTGAGCCACAAGTGCCAACCGAGACCAGCCATTCGGCTTCGGGTTTCGAGACGCAAGAGATCAGCGTAGAAATTGAACAAGTGGTGATCGAAGCCTTCTGACGCAACGAGCTGATCGACAAGCTTGGAGCGCTTTGTATTGCTTGGGTCATTCAGGAAATCTCGAGCTTCCTCGGCGGTAGGGATTCGGCCTGTGATATGGAGAAAAGCGCGCCGGACAAACGTAGGGTCATCGGCAATCGGATTCGGTTGCACTTCGAGCTGGCTGTATCCCTTTGCCAGGAGGGCATCAATCTGTTCGGCTGGCTCAAGAGCTGGAAGTGTGCTTGAGAAAATGAGAAGGGAACCAAGGGTGAAAAGGAAACGAATCATGGTTGAGAGGGGCGGCGGGTCATGAGCTGACGGATTTCATCCCCGGACAGAGCTGCTGCGAAGAGGTAGGCTTCATCCAGCGTCCCGCGCAATATGGCGTCTCGGGCGAAAAGGTGACGACCGAACTGTATTGGGAAGGCAAGGTTCTCACCGATCTCGGTGTCAAATTCCAAGGGAGCGCGGGATGTGCTCTCCAATTGACCATCGATGTAAAACAGAATGGCGGAACCATCTTCGACCTCCATAGCGACAACAGCAACGTGATGCCATTGTCCGTCGCGCAGGTTTGTAGTGCCAAAAGAGCGTTGATTGCCAAAATTCAACGCCAATACCCCTGCGGTCTCTGGCTTCTTGAGGGTGTAGCGTGCGACGGCAAGCATCCACGACTGGGATGTCTCCTTACCTTCCCGCAACCCCCATGAAATGAGCGGTGAGAGCTCGTTCTGCTTGGGATCATCCGGGATCTTGATCCAGCAGGCAACCGTGCGGTCCTGATTGCCCCCGATTCCAGGGTGCTCTGTATTGGCCCATACCTTGCTATCAAACTCCAATGCGGATCCGTCAATCCCGGAAACCCAAGTTGGCTTAGCCGCGGCGTTTCCTCGCTGCGTGAAACTCCCGATTCCTTTCTCGGGTTGGAGGTCACGTCCCGCCGCAGAGAATGTCTCCCCCTGCCCTTCGTTGAACCCCCAATAGACATACGGAGTCGTATCGATTTCGGCACGAGGGACACGAGGAATGAAGAGGGAAGAATCGGCAGGTTGCTCAGCGAATTGGGCATCGGCAACCCGGATGCTTTGGCCCTCAGTCAGGCGTTTTTTGGTCGGGCCATCCGAGACTTCGACCATACCGTCGAAGACATGCACTTTCATTTCCTTGGGTGATGTTACGTCGACCGCAAACTTGGTTCCGAGGTCCAGCACTTTCCCAGCAGGGGTCTCGATCCGCAGGCCGGATCTTCCCTTCTTCATTTCTGCAAAACAACGCCCCGAACTCAGTTCGAGAAGGCGGGGCGAGACGATCTTGAACTTAGCGGGACCTTCGATCACGACCCGTGATTCTCCGTTGAGCTCAAGCTCAAGAAGTCCGTGCCGAAGTTTGATCCGCCGACCGGAGTGAAGTGCCTCCGAATCCAGTGTCCCAACGCCCTCTGCCGCGATGACTCGTACTTTCGGAGCGGGGCCCTCCGATTGCAGCAGGAACATTCCAAAGGCCAAGGCAGCCGCTGCAGCAAGACCGATCGCGATCTTTTTGGTAGGCGAACTCTTTGGAAAAATCGCAACCTTGGATACGCGAGGGGAATCCGCGGTCAGCCGGTCCCGCAGGTCCGCGGCGAGAGACATTCGATCTACAAATCGATCTTGGGCCCATTCATGCTCACCCAAGATTTCCGTTAGAGCGTGTTCTTCACTTTCCGTGAGAGAGCCATCCAGATGCCGCTCCAACAGGATGTCAAATTCCTCTGGTTTCATGACAGAACCTCCAGTTCGTCATTTAGCTTTCCCCGAATGCAGGTTTGCAGATCGCGGTGAATGCGAGCCAGAACTTTGTAAACCGCATCTCGCGTTCTCCCAAGGTTGTCGGCCATGAAAGAAACGCTCTGGCCTTCTCCATATCGGAGGTTGAGCAGGTTGGAGTCACGTTCACTGAGTTTCGTGAGGCAGTGTTCGAGGGCTTCCCTGCGACCGAGGTCCTGAGTAACCTGAGCTTCCTCTGCCTTACTCGCCAATTCTAGCAGCAACTCTTCTTCAATGGGCAAAGGGAGCTTCTGCTGCTTGCGGCGCCATTCGAGAACCTTGAATCGCGCGACCTTCATCGCCCAAGCGCCGAAATCCGTGCCCGCTTGAAACGAGTCGAACTTTTCCCAAAGCAAGGTAGTCGATTCTTGCAGGACGTCATCCGTTGCGCTGTGGTCCTGGATCAGGGTGAAGATGAACCCATAGAGCCGCCGCTGGTTCGCGACCAGCAGGCGGGTAAATTGTTCCTGGGTATTGGAAATGGGTTGATCCACGGGAAGGAAATGACACAAGAAGCCGGTTCGTATAGGTTCATCTCGAAATTTGTTAAAAAACCTTGTTGGAGAGCGCTTCCGTCTCCGATAGCCACTCGTTGAGAAACGGGATACTCCTCCGAAGCATCCCCTACACCAGCCCGCACCCGGGAACTCCGCGAAAAGATGGAGCAGTACGTGACCTCAATCCGCCAGATTGAGCTCGATATCGCCCGCGCCGAAAAATGGATGGATACGCCATTCCCGACTCCCTCCGTCGAGAAGCCGGAGCCCAACATCGCCTCGGGATCACCGGAAGAGATGGACCTCATGTATTCGCTCATGACGGCAGCGCTTCAAAGTGATTCCACCCCGGTGATCACTTATCGCCAATCGACGGACGGCATCTGGCGCGACCTCGGCGTCGCCTCTGAATCCCACTCCATGAATCACCTGCGAGGGGATGACGACCTCAAGCTTAACGACGGACGCGAC
>JBCDHN010000484.1:0-3662 GCA_038749915.1 Verrucomicrobiota bacterium
ATTGAATCAAGGATCCATCGCGCAACTTGATTCCCTGGCCGTTGCTCCCGCCTGTGCCGCGTCCCGTACCGGTGAGGGAGATGTTGCCGTTGACGGACTGGATCAGCGTGCCACTTCCGTCGTCATCCATGTCGATTCCACGGGCATTATTCCCAGTCCCCGTCCCGGATGTCCCAACCAAGGTAATGGAACCTGCTGTGGCAGCGGTGGAGGTGGACAGAATCTGGGAACCGGACTCGAGCAGGATCCCTTGCGCACTATTGGAATTTGAGTCTCCGCCTTCACCGGTGATTGAGATACTGCCGTTGCCGGTGGAGCGAACGATCGCGGCGTTTCGCAGCCGAACTCCGACGTCAGGTTGCAACGCCGTTCCCGAATCCCCGCCATGTCCGTTGAGCGTGATGTTTCCATTCGTGCTTTCGATCGTAGCACCGTTCAGATCGATCCCGGAAAACTGGCCCGATGCCGTTCCTGTCGGATTGCTGGTTAGGGCGATGCTACCGTTCACCGTCGTGATTGAGGAACCGGAGTTGAGTAAAATATTCCGAGCGGCATTGACGGTTACCCCACCATCGCCGGTCGCATTGATGATTGAGCCCCCAAGCATGGAGAATTCCTGATCCGCATCAAAGGTAAGGTGGTTCGCTGAATTCCAGGTGATATTGGAGGCACTACCCACTACGATATCACCGGCGCCTCCGCTGCCACCGGACGTGTCGACGATCAGGCTGGCGTTGTTGTTCAGAAAATCCGCTATGTCCTGATCGTTCAGCGTGTTGGTACTGACGGTGGTGGGATCGCCCGCCTGGCCAATCGCCGCCCCACTCCCATCGACAATCGAAATGTCCGTCGGGTCGATCAGAAGCGTTCCACTTCGGCCCAGCGGTGCCCGCAGATCGACTTGCCCGGCAAGGCTGAAGATGCTGAGCGTGTTCTGACCAGACAACTCGACAAATCCTCCATCGCCGCCAAGGAGTCCGGCTCGTGCCGAGATTAGGCCGTCGAAGTCGAGACGGTTTTGGGCAAACACGACGGCTTGGCCTCCGTTGCCATTTTGGATCGCATCCGCAGCAATCACAGCCCCCAGAGCCACCTCCGTATCGGTCGCGTTCTGTAGATTGGGATCTTCGCCTCGCAATCCACCTCCCACCATGACGTTTCCTCCTCCAAGCTCGCCACTAGCCTCAAGTCTGGCCAAACCGCCAATCTGAATTTCGCTACCTTCGATCGTAACCGAGCCACCGATTCCCGATTCACCGCCGGCAAGCAAGGCGCCTTCAACCTGGGTGGTTCCGCCCCCTCCCTTGACTGCGATCGTTCCGCCATCAGCGCCCCCCGCGTTCAGAATGGCGGCAGCTCCAATAAGCACGCCGTCGTCACCGGCAATGGAAATGGACCCACCAGCTCCGGACTCACCCAACGACAATGCAGTGCCTTGAAAATCAACATTGCCGACATCGGAACGAACCACGATCGCCCCGCCATCAACCTTACCACTTGTACTGAGCAAAGAAGTGGAGCGCACGAAAATATCTTCACGACCGGTGATTGAAATCCTCCCACCGTTTCCCTGAGTCCCGTTGGCGAACAGCTGCCCGGCAATATCAACTGTCGCGTCTCCAGTTGCGCTCATCAAAATACCGCCGCCGTTGGTCTCACCACTTGCGTTGAGGATTCCGGTCTGACCAACGATCAAGCCCTCGGAAGCAATCGCGGAGATCGATCCGCCGGCTCCCTGACGACCAATCGCCTGAAGCTGACCTTCGATCCGGACGGTTGATCCCTCGAGAGCGACAGCTCCACCTCCAAGCTCACCAGAAGCCCCGACCGAACCACCAATGCTCAGATCCTGCGCAGTCATGGCAATGGACCCACCATTTCCACCACGACCATCGGCTGTGACCGAGCTTCCGAAGGGAAGGTTCAACTGACCCGTGGTGGAGTCGCCGAGGGCAACCATCCCACCATCGGTGGCACCATCGGCTCGAATCTCCCCTCCCGGATTCAAATCGATTATCGTGGCCCGAATCGCGACTTCTCCGCCCGGCCCCGCTTCAGACCCCACGTCGATGGAGCCGATTTCGCCGATCTCAACTTCGCTTTGATTGCCGGAGCCGGCGGTGATCTCAACTTTACCCCCGGTATTGCCCAGGCCGCGAGCCACGATGGAACCGTTGTTCCGAATTTTGCCACCGCCAGCACGGAGATAGACTTTTCCGCCTTCCCGGCTCAGCCCGGTCGCGGCGATCCGGCCCTCGTTGCGAATGGCGAGGGCATAGACGTTGCCTCCGTGTGCCTTGAGTTCGGCAACTTGCGATTCGATCACGCCCTGGTTGTCGACACCGACCTCATGACTTCCGGAGCTTGCGCGAACAAAAACGCGCTCCTCTCCGTCAGCCTTGATCAACACGTCACTGCCCGCGGCGAGACCGACCGTGCCGTTCGGCGCCTTGAGCGTTCCCAGATTCTGAACCTGTGCTCCAATCAGAAAGATATCGCCATTTGAGGCTCCGATCTGCCCCAGGTTGACGACCGCAGCCTGAGAGCCGCCGTTGAAACTGAAATCGCCGCGCTCCTCGAATTGGTCGAGATCCAGATCCAGAGTCGAAGCCACAAATCCGCCGACATCAATCCGTCCGGATTGCCCAATCAGAATTCCAGCGGGATTCAGCAGGAAAATCTGGCCATTCGCATTGAGCTGACCATTCAGAATCGAGGCTCCTCCGCCACGCACCCGATTCAGGGCTGCAGCTTGGGCGCTGGGCTGGACAAATTCAGTAACCTGACCTTCGCCAATGGAAAACTGTTCCCAATCGATCACGGCGTTGCGCGAATCCTGAAGAATGCGGAGGTAGTCATCCGCCATCTCGAATTCTGCGTTCCCACGAATCACTTCGGGATTGATGGGGTTGCCGATGAGTTGGAACTGTAGCAGGAGCCATGCGGTCAGCGTCAAACAGGTCCCACTGACCCGGCCCGCCGGGTGGCGAAAACTGGTCTTGGCGAGGCGCCGTTGGAACCTGAAAAGGAGGGGCATGGTGGAATTGACGAGGTCCTTTTAGTTGGCTCCTCCAGCAGGGTCGGCTTGATCCGGATCCGCGTCGATCTCATCGAGCGGTATCACTTTCACCTCGCCATCCTTGACGTTCACATAGCCTCTTCCGTCTTCAACGGCGACCGAATAAAATGTGCCTCGCGCTGCCGCGACTCCGCTGGGTGTTTTGATTCGAAAATCCATTTTCCCTTTCGCCACCGGCTTGATGAGCGCGCTCATGGTGCCGCTTTTCAGATCCAGATGAACTTTGGGAGTCGTGTCGGACTCCTCAACCACTTCAATGATTGTCTCGGTGTTCTCGACCATGTTGATTGCGCTGTCCTTGCTCAGTCGGATGATGGCGGTGGAATCCGGCCCGGTCTTCAGCGTGGAACCGACGGACACCGAATCCCCAATTTTGAGTTCCTGCTCCGCTCCCCCGCCCTCGGGGATCATCGTCAATTTGCCCGTCAACTTGGATACGGTACCGGGATTGGCTTCCTCACCGGCCTTGTTCGCCGGAGTCACGGCGACTTTCCCTTCCTTGACCTGAACGAATCCTTTCCCGTCCTCCACCGCTACAGCGTAGAAAGTGCCCCGGGCGGCAGCGACTCCGCTTGGTGTCTTA
>JBCDHN010000485.1:0-3650 GCA_038749915.1 Verrucomicrobiota bacterium
CGTGTGGTCAGTGCAAATGGGTCGGAAGTGGTCCCGAAATATCCATTCTCCACTCGAGACGGTCTGATGGAGATGAAATTTGGAAAGGACGGTTTCTTTGAAAAAATGGGGAACATTCCCCGCTTCACCACCCCTTTTCCCGATCCTGAATACATCATCGAGGTAGAGGACGGTGGCGGCGGATGGATTCGCATGACCGGACCGGTTGCCCTGATCAAAGGTGACGGTCGCGCCTTTGCGGTTACGCCGATCTTCCCACGTTCCAATCCTGACTTGAAAATTCGGGTGACACGTCCCGGCGTCGACCCTCCGGTGATATTGACGATCCCGACTCCTGGTCGAAAGACGGCAACTCCGTGGACCGTCGATCCGAAACCGTGGCGCCGAAGCCTCACGGATGTGGATGTTGAAATCACCGGTTTTCGGCAATTCAAAACCCGGAGAACCTATCCTTATCCAAACCTAAATATCGATCAGAAAGTCCCAGGCCAACCGGATGACGCTTTTCTCTGCAGTCTTTCTCGACTTGAGGATGAGATCGGAAATCAAGCGATGCCCCATCGTTTCCGGGTGCTCCCTGGGACGGACAAACTGCGATTTCACTACATTGTCAGAAACACGAAGCATTATTTGTGGGAGGAAAGCGCGGTCACGTTTCTCGTTGAAGGGAAATGGACCGGAACGACAAAGCTGATGGATCTGACGATCTTATCAGCTGGCGAGAAGCTCGACATGGTCGAAGCGCGACTCGAGGAAGTCGGGAAGGACAGTTGGGAAATTCACTTTCGAGCGGAAGGTGTCAATGCGGTCGCCCCGCATCCGTTTCCCGGTTTGATTATATTCGTGAATGGAGAGGAAACGTCCAGCCTGCGAACGATAGGGTATTCCGGAGGTTCAGGCTCGAGCGGAGGGGCGCCATACTTCCGCAGGACCTATCGTTGGGCTCACAAAATCTCCCCTGGCGACACCATCAAGTTCGGCATGCTCCCCACCTATCCATCAGAAACCTTTCAGTTTACGCTTCCGGTGAACGCGGCTGACTACCAACCTGTCGGGCCGAAACCATGAGGTGTGGTTTTGAACTCGATTCCATAGGTTGAGGTTGTGTCGCTGAACTCAACCTTGGACTCTTCCTGTATGATGCCCATGCCCACCCTAGCACCGACAAAACGCCGCCTGCTCCTCCTCCTTGGAAGTCTGGCGGTTTTTGCCTTTGCTTACACCTTTGCGCCGAAGAAACGCTGGGTTAGCCAGATGGGAGCGCCGCGACATTTTGCGGAGATCGGATTTTTCACGGATGCGGAAACTCCGCTGCCGCCACCGCAAGCGTTGCGAAGTAGTGAGATCACCAAAAAAGAAGAACCTGGCAAGTTGCTCTACACTTGGCAAGACACTCGAGAACGCTGGTCTCGTTATATCCAAGGGAGGATACCGCCTCGATTTACGGATGATGAAGCTCAGGTGGTGACGTTACCTGGCGGTGGGCAGATTCGGATCGCGTGGGCTTCGATGGGCTACCATCCTTCGCTGGGGGATGAGTTTCCTTCGAAAGAAACGTTCACTCCGACGATGGCAACGGTGCGGGGAGATACGTGGGAGCCGTTAGATGAAGAGTCATTTCGCGCCTTGCAGCTGCAAGAGCGTGGGCAGGCTTACTGGACCACATCCCGCATCTCTCGTTGGGAGCCGGGAGAGTTTTCGTTGGATCTCACTTTCATCCACGATGGCATCTCCAATCTTACGCCAGTGGGAAGGCTGGAAGTGATGAACTTGGATACCATGACTCAGGTTGAGTCGATGGCAGGAGGCATACTGAACGTGATGCCGCCGAACACACTATATGAGGCCATCCCGGTGGAAGTTTTCTACCCAGCGAGATTGGCAGTGGGCTTCGATATTGGCTATGGACCCATCGAGGAAATGCGGCTCCCGCTTTCACCTGGAAAGCGTGGAAGTTTATCCGCTCTGGAAGCCGAGTTCATTTCGGTCCAACGGATTGCGTGGAAGTCCGCGCAGAATAGCGCAACCATCAAGCGAACCAAAAACCGTGAAGAACGCGCCGTCATTTTCACCTTGGACGAACAAGTGAAACGCACGCCGCGCACGGATGTCCTCTTCTCCATCTCGCCGCCTGAACTCGGAAGATTCTGCGATTTCGTATTGGTGGACCGCCACGGAAAAGAAGAAAAAGTGACCCAACGTCAATCATACCGGCTGAGTTATCTCACGACGAAAACGCTTCCGGAAGACTTGTCGGAGTTGGTTTTGCGCTATCGCCCAAATCATGCACGAGTCGTGTTCGAGCTTCCGCCACTGCGGGGTGTTCCACCGGTCAATCAGGATATCGAAAATGTCTTCGACGTCGTCATTCCCCACTTGGAAGTTCACCATTCCCATGAACTGAAGTGGACGATTTCACAACAAGCCGGAGTGCGTTTCGCCTTTCGCGACGCGGAATTTCCTACCGATTATTTTCCCCATCGTTTCGAGAACCAATCGCTTGGCGAATTGCTGGATGAATACCTCGCGCACCATCCGCAAGGAAGCCGGGTGCGCCTCAACTCAAAAACCCATTTGCTGGAAATTCCCAAGCCGTTTAGCTTCGAAAAGACTTGGAAAGCTGTTCGAAAGCGGCTCGGAATTTAAGCGAACCATGCCAACGCGGTTGGTTGTTCAAATTCAGTGCACCCGCCGTCATCTGCGGTTACATCTTCGCCGATGTTCTCAACGGGAGACTACTATGCGATGGCGGCTGGGTTGTTCTGGTCGTTCTCCGTGATATTGATGCGGATCAGCGGGTTTTCGATTCCGCCGATGCCGCTGACGTTTTTCAAGAGCTTCGTCGCGATTCTGGGATTCGTGGTGATTCTGCTAGTGACCGGCGAGTCTCTGGTCCCAACCTACGATGGCATGACCTGGCTTCGCCTCGTGATCAGCGCGGTTCTCGGGATCTCCGTTGCCGACACCATGTTTGCCGCCGCTCTCAATCGGCTGGGGGCCAGTTTGCAGGCGTTGGCGGACTGCATTTATGCGCCATCGGTCGCTCTTGTGGGATTGATCATGTTCGGCGAAGGCTTGAGTGCTCTGGAGCTACTTGGCGGTTCGCTCGTTGTTTCAGGCGTCTTTGTCGGAATGGTCAGGACCAAGGAAATAGAGGACCCGCGCGATCTGATTGTGGGAACGGCGTTTGCGGCGGGAGCTCACGTCATCATGGCGGTCGGCATTCTGATGGTGCGCGACGTGATTCGCGAAGGATCGCTCGTCTGGATCTCCGGGTTCCGTTTCGCCATCGCAACTCTTGCGTTGGGAGTCTTTGCTTTTGCCCGTGGCGAGGGCAAATCGCTCGCGATGGGGTTTCAGCGACGAGACATCTGGAAACAAACCATTCCGATGGCGTTGTTCGGTCCGTTTCTGGCGACGTTGTTCTGGGTTGCCGGGTTCAAATTTCTCACCGCCGGGCGTGCCGCGATTTACAATCAGATGTCGACGGTCTTCATCATCCTCTTGGCGTGGCTGGTTTTGAAGGAGCACCTGAGTTCGCGAAAGGTGATGGGTGTGCTTCTCGCCATCGCCGGGGCTTTGCTGGTGGGAGCGAGTCACTGAGGTAGGGGACAAACGAAGATCGTTTTTTTTGGTTGTCGAAGCGTTCC
>JBCDHN010000486.1:0-3645 GCA_038749915.1 Verrucomicrobiota bacterium
CACGATCCCTGAAGGGGATCCGAACCCGTCCGTAACTCCTTCAGAGTTGATCCTGAACCGCTCTGGGTTTCCCAAGGTAGCCTTCGCTTCGCTCAGCAACCTTGGGCTGACCTACGGAACAGCGTTGCTGTTCTCCCCCAAATTGGAGGCCAAGCCCCATTGGGCATTCCTTCGAACCACCGCTTAACAGCTTGACCTTTCCCGAGAACCTCTCAAAGCTCGAACGAGGTAGGTCCATTTCGGGCATCGCCACCAAACCACTCAGAACCATGTTGAAAATTGGAATGTTCATTGTCGGGATTGCCGTCATTTTTTACGGCTTCAGCGAATTCAAACTTAGCAAAGCTGCCTCAGACGAACCAACCGCTCTGGAGCTCGCCGATATCGAAGCCGGCGAAGCGGACTTGTCGAACGCGCATGTCCTCATCGGATCTCACGTTGCTGACTATTACGAATGCATTTTCGAATACGAAGGCGGAAACGAAATGAAGGATACCGACAAGGTGACCTATGCCTACTATCCGATTCTCTCGAACCAGCATTCCTACGTGGTCGGGATGAATCAGCTCTTTGCGCAATACCCTGACGGGATCCCGGAGGAGATCGCGCTGCCCGACATGGGGGTGATCTCTGTCCTCGTGAAAACCGAAGAATTTCCGACAATCGGCGACATTCCCGAAGAGATGGCCTCGGAAGATCAAGTTCAAGGCCTGTTCGTGAACAAGGTCGAGAAACTGGATCAAGAGGAAATCGATTTGTTGAAGGAATCCTATCCCGCGATCGATCCGGAGAACATCCTGCTTCTCGACAAAGCCCGTACTCCAACCCCAACCGGTGTGACCTTTGGGATCATGGGAGGCGGAGCGCTGGTTTCAGTATTGGCCGTTCTTTGGATGGTTCTCCCCGGGCGGCGGCAGGTCTAGCCCTACTTTCTGCTTCGGTGATGACGGAGCGACGGAGCATCGCCCTCCCGGTTATTGGGTAGGTTCGACGAACAACCGCTTCTCCCGACGCCGGACATGTCGATCCGCCGGAAGATTGATTTTGGCAACTTTTGCGCCTGGCTCGATCAGGCCTCGCACTCGCTCGATTTCTTCGAAGCCGATATTCGGTATTCTCAAAAAGCTAAGCCAGTTGTGGATGGCCCGGCGCTGCAGAGCGACCGGCAACGCACGCAAGTCCGGGACCCGTAGCTCGTCCTGATGCACGTCAAATCGCTCCTCCAACACCGTCTCCAGAAAGCGGTCTTCCTCTCCCAAAATCTCGGCCGTGCGCAGAAGGGCCGGAATCAACGGGCGCCGGCTTTGGTTTTCGATCTCGGGAATCAGCCGGTGCCGAATCCGATTGCGAAGAAACGCATTGGAAGCGTTGGACTCATCTTCGCGAAATTTCGGTGGCATCGGAATTTGATCGCGTTCCACGTGGAGCAATGGGCGAATCAGCTCCAGCTCGGACTCGCCAACCTGAATCATCGTGGCCGGCTCCATCGCACCAAGGCCCCGGCTCCCAGAACCGCGAATCAGATTGATCAGCACCGTCTCCGCTTGATCGTTCGCATGATGAGCCAGAAAAACCCGATTCGTCCCGAAATCGCCTGCGCATTGCACAAAGAATTCCAACCGCGCCTGGCGCGCTGCTGCCTCGACCGACAACCCTGCTGCCTGAGCAAGGTCTGAAACCGCCCGATTCCCCACTTTCACCGGCAATCCCAACTCCCCCGCCAAGTCCCGAACCAAAGCCGCATCTGCATCTGACTCGTCGCCACGCAGTTCATGGTTCAAATGACAAAGCACCAAATCGCCAAACCCGGCCTCAACCAACAAGCCCAGCAACGCCACCGAATCCCGTCCTCCGGAAATTCCCAACAAGTAGCGCCCCTCCGGCGAAACCGATTCTGGCAGGTTAAGGATCCCGGTGGTGTCCATTTGCCCAACCCTTTCACCGAACGCGGCCACCGCCAAGCCACAACTTTGCGGAAAGCCTCTTGATCCTCTTTCCAGAAAATCCTTTCCCTCGATGGACAAGAGAGAGAAGATCACCGGACATTACCAACCATGAAGCTCACAACCGATAGGATCGCAGACTTTCGATTGGGTGAAGTTCTCACAGAATCCCCTGACCGGGCTGTTTACAGGGCAGAGTCGGACCTCGGTCAGTCCGTGATTCTGAAAATCGCCCAAGCAAAACCGGGCAAGGGAAATTCCATCGAGACGGAATACCAGACCATAGCCCAGCTCGAAGGAGCGGCGATCGCGCCTTTCATTGCCTACGGAACGGATGATGCCCTGGGCCTGGACTATCTGGCACTGGCCGACAAAGGTTCGTCGCTTTCACAACTCCTGGCAAAGGCACCAGGAGAGCGCTTCACTTCGGCCCAAGCCATCGTGACGATGCTCGCGATGGCCGAGGCTTTGGAATCGCTTCATCAACGAGGGTGGATTCATGGCGATTTGAAACCGGGTAACGTTGTCATTTCTGACGATGTCAGGGCAACGCTCATCGATCTTGAATCTGCTCGGCTTCTCCCTCCGCCGGACAGTGAGGCGGTATTTTCGGGGACGCCGCCCTTTCTTCCTCCTGAAGTTTTGAAGCAAGGATCGAAAGCGCTCTCCAAAGCGGCTGATGTTTGGGCGTTGGGGATCACGTTGTATCTGACCACGGTGGGAAAATACCCGTTCGGTTCAGGAACAGTAAACGAGTTAGCCTCCGTATTGGATTCAGCACCTACTTTGGTGTTACCCGACGACTTGGATTCCGATGTTGGTTCCGTCCTCTTGCGGTTGCTTGCCTTTGATCCCCGGCAACGACCGGCCGATGCAACGGAAGCCGCGAGGTTGTTGCGCGCTTCCTTGAACGAAGGAGTCCGAGAATCGGCCCGTCTCGAAATACAGGCTCTGTTGGGTGACGATTGGGGAGAGAATGAAAGGGAATCCTACACCCTCGACATCGCGACGGTAGCAGTCGCTCCGCCGAAGCCAAAACCTGCTGGAGCTGCATCGGCCCTCCCGCCGCCACCGGCTAAAGCTTCACCCGAGCCTTCTCGCCGGAAAATGAAGAAGGAAGCTGACTCCAAACCGTCATCGCCTCCCCTGCCGGCCCCCGTCATGGCCTCAGCACCGCTGGAGGAAGAGATGGAAGCCCCTCCCAGCGCCACGTTCGAACGGAGCACGGCCGCACGTTGGTTCCGCCGGATGAACCCGAACCGAGCTTTTGAACTCAGCGTCTTCTTCTCTGCCGGAGAAATTCGCATCGTCCCCGGCGAGAACATGGGGGTGAACATTGGTCAGAACCGATTCGAAATCGATGAGGCAAATCCCGATGTCGAAGTGGAGCCCCACTTTCCCGGTTGTCTCGTCACGCCATCCCGAATCCGTGTCGACCTCACGCCGGAACTGGTCACGACCAAGTTCTGGGTTACACCATTGGCGATAGGCAACATGAAATCCGCCTGCGTTCGAGTTTATTACCAGGGGCGGTTGGTCGACACCCTGGCAACCCCCGCCAAAGTGGTGACCCGGACCAGCGCCCGAGCCGCCGCCATTGTCGGTATTGGATGGCCTTTTATTTATCCCATTCTGGAACTCCGAGGCTGGACCTGGACAGATCAAGTTGAACAACAGTTCCCGATCCTGAAACTGATTTTCG
>JBCDHN010000487.1:0-3632 GCA_038749915.1 Verrucomicrobiota bacterium
ATTTCCGGATCATGCCGGTGGTGACGGATGCAAATGTGGCTTGGTACTATCCATTCATCGCTCCCGACAAGACGTTCGGCGTGGCCTTCAAACTGGATTCCCGCGGCACCAATGCCCTTACCACCTACACCAGCACCCCGGAAAACCATGGTCAGTTACTGGCGGCTGTTGTTCATCCGATCAGCCAACAA
Organism: Verrucomicrobiota bacterium; assembly: GCA_038749915.1. Lineage (GTDB taxonomy): Bacteria > Verrucomicrobiota > Verrucomicrobiia > Verrucomicrobiales > DEV007 > JBCDHN01. Next base: position 192 of record JBCDHN010000487.1, read on the forward strand.
GTCGGTGGTGTCCGCAGCTATCTGCAAATCGACAAACGGGTAACCGACGGAATCATCGTGATCTGGAGTGGACTGACCGACAAGCACCTTCGTGTTTTCAGCGCCCGGTATCCGCACGTGCGCGACCTGATGGGCGACGCCAACTAGAACTGGTTCATTGTCACCCTTCGACAGGCTCAGGATGAAACGACTTGCGGGTGATTGACCGGACTTCCGCCGGTGGATATGAGGAAGTTTTCCAACCGGAAAAACGCAAACTCTGACAGGGTCACCGTCTTTGAAAGCATGACAGACACAACCAAGACCAACCCGTTTTTCTCCCGTCAGCCCCGCTCCCCTCAAGGCGCTCAGGCGATCCCAATTTCAGCTCAGGAATACGGCTACATCCGCCTGCTGGCTGCGATTTCAGGCCAACCTGAAGAAGTCCTGCTGGCCGATTTTCTGGCCAACAAAGCCGATCGCCGCGCTTCCTGAAACTTCCCCCTTTTCCTCCCTGACCCCCGTTGGCCTTCGGCTGACGGGGGTTTTGCGTTTTCAGCTTTCCATTCAGGCGATGACGCCTATCTTCCCGCGAAATCTAGAAACTGTTTTCAAACCCTGGTCAGCAACTTCCACACTTACCTTCGCGTTACGATTTCCGCCCTTCTCCTGGCGAACTCGTGGGTTTCCATTGCCGAAAGTTCGGAACAAAATCAGGTCCTGAGGTTGGAGATCGGCAAAACCGAGGTGGTCACGAAGTTCGACACGCCGGTACTGATCCCAGTCATCATCGAAAACCTGAGCAACGATGCCATCTCCGGCACAGTCACGATCGGCGGCCCCACCAGTGGCATCTATCCCTTGGCCGAGCCTTCCCAGGAATTCACTCTGGATGCCGGTGCTTCCGTGACCACCACGTTTCCCGTCGCGTTCGATTCAACCTGCTCGAATGCCTGGTATCCCATCCACTGCTTTGTCGAACTGTCCAGCGGACGCGATTTCCGCAAGCAGACTGCCTCCCTACTGAAGACCGAGTTTGCCGACGCTGAACCGTGGGCCGGACGCAATCCGGAAATCGTCGAATTCCAGGATCAGCGTCAACGCAATCCGATCGGTGCCTTTCTCACGACCCAGCGAATCAATACGTTGGCGGAGTTCATTCGGGAGACCGTGGATCTCAACCACCATCAAGCCTTCCGCCTCGGTAACGACCTCGACTCCTTCGCCGTGCTCCTGCTTCCCGGAAAGAACGGACTTCTTGACGGGATGATCTCCTTCATCGGCCCCAATAGGGAGCTTAGCTTTCAGGGAATCCAACTTGGGATTGAAACTCCCATCGGTGTGGATGCTGGAGCACCGATCGAAGTCGATGAATTCCATTCAACCACCGTGGAGAACGGAATCGATGTGGCTCACCGGATCCGGATCGACGATTTTGCAACCAACGTCACAATCGAGGTGCGGATGCTGGCGGGTGGAATCAAGCTGCGGGCCCTTTCGCCGGATTCCATTTCCCAATTTGGCCTCGGCAAGGCAAGCCGCAAGCCCATTGGTCTAACCGCGGGACTGGGTTATCGTTTTCAGGACTTGGGAACCTGGACCCTGGGCAAGGATTCACCGCTTCTCGCCGCAAGCCACGTCGGGTTCGAATTCGAAAACGGAATGAGCCTGCTTCAGGCAAGTTCTGCCCCTCTTGAGCTGATCGAAGTTTCCCCGGAACAAAGTCTCGCCCGTATCGCCACCCGCGGAGACACCTGGCTTACCCTCATCCCAAGTGAAGTAAGCGTGTTTGATGCCGCCGCCAGGTATCGGGCATTCGACGTCAGGGAACCAGCGCCCGGGGTCCGCAATGTTGCCGGCCGCCTCATGATCAACAGCTCACAAACCCACTTCGCAGATTTGGCGGACCGGGTCAAAGAGCTGCAGCGCTACGGAGTGGACAACGCAGCTCTGGTGGTGCGCAACTGGCAGAAGCACGGCCCCGGCAAGCGGCTACCTGATGTCTGGCCTCCCAACGAAGAGCTTGGAGATTTGACCGACCTTCAGATTCTCGCCAAACAGTGCCGTGAAAACCAAATGATGTGGGGCCTGGAAGACAGCTATTCCTCTATCGACCCCCTCAGCAAAGAGTTCGACTACAGTTCGGTGGCTTTTGGTCCCGAAGGAACTCCAGCCCAGTTGAGATCCAAGCCGGGAGACGACATCTCTTTCGCAATGAGGCCGGACAGGGTTGAGCCTTACCTCAGTCGTAATCTGAAGCTGATTCGCTACTACCTGACACCAACCCTTTTTGTAATGAATGGCGCCGATTCCGTTCGCGAGCCATTTTTCGACCGCCATGGCAAACGCTACAACGGATCGTTCTCCGAACAAACCTGGCGGCAAACTATCAGTTACGTCCAAAGTTACCTCGGCCCCACGTCAGCCTCCATCACCAAGGGTGGTGGAGATTGGTTAGTCGGATCCGCCGATGGAGCGGGATTCGACATTCTCTCGGACGACCTTCCGGGCCCAGCCCAACGCGTCCCCTGGTTTTCCCTGGTTCATCATGACCGGCTGCCGGTCTATGAGATCCAATCCCACTCCGAACTGGATTCCGGAGCCGGAGTGACTCTTCTCGGCGAAGTCACCGAAGGAAGGTTGCCGGTCGTCGATGATCGGTCCTGGGGACATGGAATGGTCCGCAAGGCATGGCTGATGCAACCGGTGGCAGAAGAGTTGGCCTATTCCACCGTGAAGCGTGTTTCCCTGCTGGAGGAGGATGCGCGGCGCATGCGGTGTTTGTGGGGAGAAAACGGCCTCTTGTGGATCAATGCCAGCAATGAAGGATGGCGCGTCTCCGGCCGCGAGGTTGCGCCCGGAGGATTTCTGCTACGATCCGACAACGTCTCCGCCAGCATCGAACTCCGCGACGGTGTTTACTGCGAACAGAACACCAGTCCCCTGGGCTGGTATGTTAACGCAAGGCCCCGGCACTGGTCCCTCCTTCGGATTCAACCAAGCCTTGCAGAGGTGAGCGTTGCTGATGGTCAGGCATTGATCACGCTCGCTTGGAAGTGCGAGGAGACGTTTCCGCCCGACACAGAGCTGCTGGTGCAGATTCACAATCCGGACAATCCCGCAGTCGTTTGGCAGGAGGAAGTTCTCGCCCCCAGCGAAGCCACCTCAACCTGGATCGGTCAGAAGCAGGTTCAGATTCCGATGAACCTTGCATCCCTTCCAAGTGTTCGCGCCGAACTTTCCGTTGTTGCCCGGCTTCCCAATGGTCGGCCATTGCAAATGCTGGCCAAGCCGCTGAAAGCCGGTCGCTATGGCCACTTTGCCGCCCACCTCGGCAGCGTTTCCCTGGGATTCGATGGAAACGGTCAGTTGGCCGGGATTGAAGCCACTCCAACCGAGTGGAAAGGGCTTGATCCGGATACGGCCAATCAAGTCAACGTCTCCCTTCGCCCAATCGATTTC
>JBCDHN010000488.1:0-3622 GCA_038749915.1 Verrucomicrobiota bacterium
CGAGACCAAGGCAGACCTGTTTTTCGAGTTACGAAAAAACCACTCCAATCTCGTTGGATTCAAGGAATTCGGTGGAGCTGATTCTCTGAGCTATGCGGCTGAATACATCACGAGCGGAGATCTTGACCTGGCTCTGATGGTGGGTGTCGATACCCAGGTCTTTCACGGGTTCGTCCATTGCGGGGCCGTTGGTGCCATCACCGGAGTAGGCAACGCTCTTCCCAAAGAAGTGCTTCGCCTAGTTGAGTTGTGTAAGTCTGCGGCGGGAGGCGATCCTGCAGCGAAGCGTCTGGCGAAGGAATTGAATGAAGCTCTTTGCGTGCTTTCCACCTACGATGAAGGACCTGATCTCGTTCTCTATTACAAAGAACTCATGGTCCTTGAAGGCCATGCCGAATACGCCGGTCATCTCCATTCCAGCGATCAGCTAAGCGCCAGTCAGCGGGAATTTCTCCACTCGCAGTGGAAGCAGTTCCGCGCTTGGTGGGATCAGTGGGAAGGAGCCGATTCATCAGCAAATGGTTAACTCTCTATGTCAGATTTCCCTCAATCCACGATTCGTGCCGGCATTCCTCAACTGAGCAGTGCGTTGTTTCACGTGACGCAATTTTCGGTTGGTGATCCGGTCGTGTTTCTGGAAATCGAAAACCAGGGGACGATGTGCATCGTTCGCGATGTTGAGTTGGATCGGGCGCGGAAAACGGTGAAAGCCGATCGCATTACAGTCCCGGCTGACTTTGCTCCGGAAGGCGGTCTCTCTGCTGATCGTGAGGTCGCAACGGCTCAGGCCGCAGCGGAGTGCCTTCGAAAAGCCGGGGTCAAGGCGATCAAGGCTGATCGATCACTACCGCTTTCGTTTGCACATGTCCTGAATGAGACCGGTATCAAAGTCGTTTGCGACCTGGAGTTCGGCGTTCGGGAACGGCGGCAGAAAAACGAGGAAGAGATCGAAAACCTGCTACGATCGCAAGCGGTGACCGAGGAAGCCATCGCCATGGCCTGTCAGTTAATTGCGAATTCAGATGCTGCTGCCAACGGAGCATTGCAGCATGAGGGCGCGCCTCTCACCTCAGAGCGGGTGCATGCAGCCATCAATGTCTTTTTGATGGAGCGCGGCTTCAGCGGACCGAAGTACATCGTGTCCGGCGGGTCGCAGGGAGCTTCCTGCCATCACCATGGGGATGGTCAACTTTTCACCGAGCAGCCGGTCATTGTTGATATTTTCCCTACCAGTCAGGAGACGCATTACTGTGGCGATTGTACGCGGACAGTCGTGCATGGGGATATTCCTCCGGAGATTGCCGAGATGCATGCTGCAGTTTGTGCCGCGAAGGCTGCGGGCTGCGCCGTGATCCGGCCGGGTATCACCGGAGCGGCAGTCCATGCCGCCACAACCAAGGTATTGATCGATCGCGGCTTTCAGACTGGATTTCCACCGGACGATGCTCCGGAATCCTACTGCACGATGCACCACGGCACCGGACATGGAATCGGGCTAGAGGTGCATGAACCTCCTCTTCTTGATGCGACCGGGATCGAGCTCCTCGAGGGCGATGCTCTGACCGTTGAGCCAGGGCTTTATCGGAAAGACCTCGGTGGAGTCCGGGTCGAGGATATGGTGGTGGTGGGTGAACATGGAATCGAAAACCTCAACCAACTTCCCGAAGGCCTGGACTGGACATGAAGCACTCATCCTTCGGCGCAACCCTGGCAATGCTACTTGCGTTGACTTGTCCTGCTTGGGCCGATCCTGACATGAACACCCGTTTTACCGAAATTTCCGAACGTTTTCTTGAAGACCTCTTGCGAGCTTCGCCAGTGACCGCAACCAACCTGGGCGACCACCGCTATGATGACCAGCTTAACGAGGTCGATGATGCGGCGCGCAAGCAGCAGGCAAAAGCCGCTCGCGAGCGATTGGACGAACTCGACAAGCTTGATGTGAGTCAGCTCACCCGCGAAAACCAGGTCGATGGTGCGCTTCTTCGTCAACGGCTTGAGAAAACGATCTGGACGTTGGAAACTCTGCGCGAATGGGAGTGGAACCCGCTCGTCTATACCGGTCTGCCGGGAACATCTCTCTACCTGCTGCTTTCGCGGGAAGTTGCTCCGCTCAACAAGCGCCTCGCAAATGTCGCTGCCCGCTGCCGCCAGTTGCCTCGCTTTTTCGAACAGGCGAGGTCTTCTCTGGTGATGGAAGATACTCCTCAGATTCACGCTGAGACAGCGGTCGATCAGAACAAGGGAATACTTACCCTGTTTGATAAGCTCGTGGTTCCTCATCTTGACGGGATGCCAGCCGCCGAACGAACCAAATTGGAAGACGCAGTTCACATTGCCCGAGAGGCCGTCGAGGTTCACCAGCGTTGGCTTGAGAACGAACTTCTCCCCCAAGCAAAAGGCAATCCGCGTCTTAGTGAAGAACGTTACCGGCAGAAGTTTGCCTTTGATCTGTTCAGCAGTCTTTCTCCCGAAGCGCTGCGCCAACGATCCGAGGCGGAGAAAGAGGCGCTGCATCAACGAATGTACGATCTCTCCCTGCGGATTATGATCGAGCGGGATCCGGAGTTCACCGCGCTTCGCAATCCAACTCCCGATCAGAAGAAGGAACTGATACGCCTCTGTCTCGAATTCGCCTACGACGACGCTCCTGAGGCGGAAGAGGTGGTTGATGCCGCCTATCATTCCCTCAAAATCACCACCGACTTTGTTCGTGAAAAAGATCTCGTTTCCTTGCCTGATGATCCCCTGGAAATCATTCTCATGCCTGAGTTTCGACGAGGTGTCTCGGTAGCCTACTGCGATGCTCCGGGACCCCTGGAAACGGGCGGCAGAACCTTTTATGCCGTTTCGCCTCCACCGGAAGATTGGACAGCAGAGCAGGTGGACTCCTTTCTCCGGGAATACAACCATCGCTCTCTTCACAATCTCACCGTCCACGAGGCCATGCCGGGACACTACGTTCAACTCCTGCGCTCGAATGAGACAGCGAATCGGCTTCGATCCGTTCTTTCCTCGGGCACGTTCATTGAAGGGTGGGCCGTCTATACCGAGTCGATGATGGTCGAGCAGGGGTTTCTTCCCGGCGATTTGTTGATGCGTCTGATTGTGCTGAAGTGGAATCTGCGGGGCGTCACCAACGCCTTGCTCGACCAGATGATTCATCTCGATGGCATTGATGAAGAAACCGCCATGCGACTCATGGTGGATGACGCCTTTCAGGAGGAACGCGAAGCTGCCGGAAAGTATCGCCGCTCGCTTCTGACTTCCGTTCAACTATCGACTTACTTTGCCGGTTATCTCGAGGTTCTCGATATCCTCGACGAGACCAAGAAAGCCTGGGGTTCAAGTTTCGAGCTAAAGCGATTCCATGATGAATTGATGGCCTTTGGCTCACCGTCACCAGCCTTTGTCAAAGCCTTGCTCCTCGACCAACCCATCCCCTGACATGTTTCCTGGATTCTCGTTCTCAAATTTGTCTGTTAGGGTATTGTCCTGTGTCGGCTCTCTGGCTTTCCTTGCCACTTTTGCCGCGGCCGCAGACCGACCGAATGTTCTCTTCATCGCGATTGACGATCTCCGGCCTGAACTTGGTTGTTACGGATCGAAAGGTGCTATCTCG
>JBCDHN010000489.1:0-3615 GCA_038749915.1 Verrucomicrobiota bacterium
GTGATTTCGAGAGTGTGCGCCAGGACGGTTGGAATTACCGAGGAGAAAACGATGGCTCCCACGGAATCTTCTCTGAGCCCACGCGGCCAGGTACCTTGACCTACATGCTCCAACTCGATGGGAGCAAAGAGACTGGTTTTAGTTCCATCTCGCAGCGTTTTGAACTGGTGCCGGGACGAACCTACCGGCTTAGTCTGGAGATTTTTGATGGAATCCCCCTCTCGAGCAGTGCCGACTTGAGACACGCAGCCTATCTCGATGGTCAACTCGTCTTTGAGAACAAGCCACGCTTGGGCCATCCCGAAACCGGCTGGTACCGCCATCAAGCGACCTTTCGTGCGAAACGCCCTGAAGCCGAGATTGTGATTCGGATCAGTGGTCGGGCCGGCCGGGAAGAGTCAACCACCCTGATTGACAACGTCAGAGTCGTGCCCATTGATCTGGAGCTGCCAAGCCCGCTGCTCCGAGGAAAACCTCTCAGGTTTCCAGAATCGAGCAATCGGCTTGCGATCGCGATCGGCTACGCGAAACCTGAAGGTGGCATGTCCGGCGGATTTGAGCCGCTCGAGCGTCATCTCGACTTCACCGGGCACTTTCCACCGCTTTGCGTCTTCGCCGGAGATTGGAATCTCGCTCGCAAGGATCTCCAATCGTTTACCAAGATGATTCCTTCGATTCAGCCCTGGATTGACTCCGGTGTGGTTCCGGTCATCAACGTCAACACCTCCCTACCCAAAATTGAGGAGGTGACCGCTCGAAAACACGATGATTTCTTTCGGGCATGGGCGCGGCAAGCTCGAACCTGGGGCTACCCGCTGGTGCTTCGCCCCTGGGCAGGGATGGATCAGGAACCCAACCTCAACTCGGGCGAGTTCGTCCGGGCCTGGAAACATGTGCACGAAATTTTTTCAGCCCAGGATGCTCGGAATGTTCTGTGGTACTGGACGCCGCGCGAATTGAATGGCGAATCCCGCCGCTTCTTTCCCGGCACCTCTCTGGTTGACCTCGTCGGTTGCGATGGCCTTGAGCCGACTGCGGTTTATGCTGAGCATTTGAAACATACCAAGCGTGTCCCCTTCGCATTTTCCGGAGATTTTGCACTCGACGCTCTCCCGGTCTGGCTGGCCAACAAGCCTGAGGCAGTTGCCGCGAACTTTCCATCGGCCCGTTTTTACACGCATCCCAGCCTTGAGATGGTGGAGACGTGGCCGAAGGCAGCTGAAGCCTATGCCAAGCTCATTGCCTCTCCAGCTTCCCTAAAGCGATTGGACCAAGCCACACCCCCGGATCTCGAAGCCTTGGTTTCCCGCAAAGGTGAAACTGCCACCGTGGTGATTACCAATCAAGGAGGCCCCAACGCCCTTCGACAGTCTCGCCTGAAAGTTCAATTCTGGCCCGCAAACCCCAATCTTCCCGAAATGAGTGCCCAACAGGTCGGCAAAGCCCGATGGATCACCCTGCGCCAGGGAGAAAATCGAACGCTGAGACAGGATTGGTCCAATCAAGGTCAGTCCCCCATTTTCGTAACAATCGACCGGTCGACCGACGCCAGATTCCTGGCGGAAATTTCCGACGAGACAGACTCGCTACTGTTTGAGGAAGAACCCTAAGAGGCCCGACCTAGCGCTGCCTCATGTAGACTTCCATTGCGTCTTTTGGTCCTTTGGAACTCGAGAGGTAAGCCTGATAAGCCTCAGAACTTGTCCCTGTCCAAAAATAGTAATCTTCTTCATCGTCAGATGCCTCACCCTCATCCTCTCCCTGAGGAGAATCGGCAATGTTGTTCAATCGGACTCGCTCCACGTGCCCGTCCATGAAGCCAACGTGCACAAATCGGCCCTTGTAGCGCCGCGCCCCTTCCTCAATTTGCTCGGTATCCCCATAACCGATGCTGTTCTTGTCACCTTCCGAAGCCTCAATGATGAGCATGGTCGCCGCATCGTCAGCAAAAAGGCTTCTCTTGCGTGGCGTAAACTCCGCGTCAGTTGTTCTCGACTGCGAGGGGTCCGTAATCAGGCTGCGATTCAAACAGAACGTCATGTCGTAATAGTTCGTGTCGGTTTCACCCGCATAAAGATGAACCGCCGCATCGACCAGAAAGACCGTATCCTTGAGATGAGAGCCGTTTCCTCCAGATCCGTCCCGGGTGTTGTTGTCTGCTGTATCACTTGTGTTTCCAAGGGCCCCTCCGCTCATTTCGTTGTTCTCCGCAGAGGCAGCTAAATCGATGGCAGCCGTCTTGTCAGGGTAGACTTGGGCGTAAATGGTCGAATCCAACCACCTGGCTTCTCCAGAACGAGTCTCTCCGGTTTGGCTGGAAGAACCCTCAGCACCACTTGGAAAATAGGCTGGCGGGAAGTAGTCATTGTGCGCCAAAGCGTAGTCGTGAAACCCGGCCAAAATCGCCTTCATATGCGGCGCGGTCTTGGTCGCAGTGGCCATCGTCCTCAACCTCGTGTAAACCGGAAGAGTCAGGGAAGCGATGACGGTAATGATGATTATGGCGACCATCATTTCGATAAAACTGAATCCGCGAGTGGATTGGCGGGGAGTGGGAGGAAATCCGTTCATTGATGTGTGTGGGATCAGGGCTTTGAGCAGTTGATGTGATTACATAGTAAACAGCCGCTTCCGTCCAGTCAAGACTGTCCACAATCCGTCGATTTCTTCCGAAAAGCCCTTCTTTCGAATTCCCGGTTGATTCCAATCGGCAGCCGTTCCTAGGTCGTTGGAAAATCCATCGTTTAACCCCAGTCTCCATGCCCAAATCCGCTATCTTTGCTCTCCTCTTTGCAGCTCTTTCTGTTCATGCTCTGGCCGAGCAACCCAATGTCGTTTTCATCATCACGGACGATCAGGGATATCCGGACATCGCCGCTCACGGGAATCCCATTATTCAAACTCCGAATCTGGATCAACTCCATGGGGAAGCGGTTCGACTGGAGGACTATCACGTTGCGCCCACCTGCTCCCCCACCCGCGCCGGACTGATCACCGGTCACTGGACCAACCGCACGGGTGTCTGGCACACCATCATGGGGCGCTCAATGATTCGGAAGAATGAGGTCACGATCGCCCAGCACCTCAAGGATGGCGGCTACCATACCGGAATGTTCGGAAAATGGCACCTGGGAGACAATTACCCGTTTCGTCCCGAAGATCGCGGATTTGAGGAGGTGCTTCGCCATGGAGGCGGAGGAGTTGGCCAGACCCCGGATTACTGGGACAACGCTTATTTCGACGGCGCCTACTTTCACAACTCAAAAGCAGAAGCCGTGAAAGGATTCTGCACGGATGTGTATTTCGACTACGCAAAACGCTTCATTCTGGCGAACAAAGACAGCGGAAAGCCCTTTTTCGCCTACATCAGCACCAATGCTCCGCACGGCCCGATGCATGCTCCGGAGAAGTATTCCAAGCTGTATCCCGAACTGAACGAAGGCATGGCCAACTTCTACGGCATGATCACGAACATCGATGAGAATGTCGGTGATATGCGGCAGTTTCTGCGGGATCACGGGCTGGAGATTGAGTTTCCGCAGCGTGGCGTAGACCCCGTCGATCTCGCCGCCGAGGCAGCGGAAGGTGTCGATGAAATGGACGCCGGTCTCGAAC
>JBCDHN010000490.1:0-3614 GCA_038749915.1 Verrucomicrobiota bacterium
CAGAAAGAGACCACACGATTCCGCGCCACTCTTCGCTTGTTCTGAGGAAGTCAACTTCGTGGAAAATCAAGAGGGCAACAAAGACAACGCTGAGACCCATGCCCGCCAAACCGATGAGAAAGAGATTTCTGGGACGTTTGGTCTTACGAAAATCCAAGGAATGGCGGAGTTGAAGAACCGCACCTAGGAAGCCCAGTCCGGTGATGCTACATAGCAGTATACCAACCACGTAGGGAATCGCCTGCATAGGTTGCCGAGACGGGCTTTCCCACTGGTTGGTTTGAAAGTAATTGAGCGCAGCATTGGCACCTTCTCGCTCGTAAATGGTCAATAGACCAAAGCTGAGCAAAAATACTGCGGTGACGATCCATGAGAGTACGGGCGATTTTTCTCGATTTGACGGCTGAGGTGTGTTGGTGATCGGCGGAAGTTCCGGCCAGACTTCTTGAGGCAGAAAGTCGACCGAATTCGCACTCCGATCACCCTGGAAATGGCGAAGTGGCACTCTCTCATTCTCACGAACAACGTGAAGCCCAGTTTCGCCATTGTGATTTGGGAACAACGCTCCTCCTGGAAACTCTTGATCTGCCATGGCGATTTCTGCATATCGATGGCCAACTTCCTGAAGGTAATCCGCCTCTGCCAGTGAATCCAATTGCAACGAAGTGAATTCCGCCTTGGGGTCGGCGAATGAATGAGGATCTCTCGTTAGTCGAGGCTCATAGCGGAGGTAATAGAAGTCACCTGTTTCCCTGCGCATCTCACCCAATTCGGAGTCCACCGCGCTGGGCAAAGCCTCATTCGCATAGCATCCTCGTTCCCGGCAGGAGACATCCTGAAGGATGGTGGAAGAATCGATCAGAGACTGCACCGCCAAACGAGACGTTTCAACAATGTGCATCTCTTGAATCGCGCGGACAGGAAAATTCGTTTTGATTCGGCCAGTGCCCACGGAAACGAGCAGCATCTGGTCCACGCCGGTCGACATATTGATGTAGTATTCCGGCGCCGTGGCCTGAACAAACATGCAGTAGGCTGGGTTATTGAGCGAGCAAACGCCTCCATCGACGAACTCATATTCCCTTCCTTGTGCATAAAGGGGTTCTGGAGGAAAAAAGGTGGGAGCAGCGGTGCTAGCGCGCACGACTTGCCAAATAGGGTAGCGGAGATTGCTATCGTCGGTGTTGACTCCGTTAAAAAGGGCCTCGGGGTTGTTATTGATGGGCCAGTAGGCGCCTGTTGACGCATTGAGGGCAACCGCCATGAACAGAGTTTGGACGGCTTCGTCTCCCATCACCCAAGGAGACGTGCCGTTTCCGTCTTCGGAAAGGAGTGCCTGGAGTTCTTCGGCCAAGGGCTTACGCCGGTATTGCCACTGCGGCTGTCTTAAAAGGGGTTCCGGCGAAAACATTGCAACAGCTGCTTCCTCGAATCGCTGCGCGATGTCCTCCATGGAGCGTCCGGTAGCAATCAGTGACGCCAAAATGCTGCCAGCGCTGGTGCCGCCAATAAAATTGAAGTAGTGGCAGAGCCGAAAATCCTTGGGCGAAGCATAGAATCTGGCATACCGGCTCGCCAGAATGGCTTCCATTTTTTTAAGGATTTCAATGGCCACGAAAGCCTTCACTCCACCGCCATCAATTGAGAGCAGGCGATTCATCGGGCTCCCAAAATTGTCGATTGGAACGGATTGGGGAGTTGCGGAAGGGGGGTGGCTCATAGCTGATTCAGAGTTGCCGTGATCTACTCAATTGTTGGAAATTTTTCAAATCATCAAAGGTGGCAGAATGCTAGCTCATTTGATCTAGGGCACTCTTGCTGAGACGATTTGCATTGCCCAGCGAGCTGCCTTATCAGCCTCCTTTTCGAACCATTAGGAGGTTATCTTCCAGAAGGCAATGCTGGAAGTAGGATGTTGGCCTGGATCACGTTTGGGAAACCTGACAGGTGGTGAGAAATGCGTGGCGCAGTTTTTTCCATTTTTGAAAGGAAATCGGGCAGATTCTCGTCTATGGCCGAATGATGCGGTTCTCTAACCGACAACAAGCAATTAGCTACCCATGTTGAAACAACACATCATCCGCGCCGGTCTGGCGGCGGTGACTCTGTTGGCCCTCAGTGGTTGCGGCAAGGACGATGACAAGTCTGCCGACACTGGAGGGGGAAATAACGTGTTCTACATCTCAGCTATCCCTGACGAGAAGATCACCGACCAAAAGGCCAAGTTCGATCTTTTGGCAGCTTACCTGCAGGAGAAACTGAGCGTTCCCGTAGAATTTCAGTTCTCGAAGGATTACGCGGATTCCGTAACCAAGTTCAAGAATGGTGAAGTGCACCTGGTTTGGTTCGGCGGCCTCTCCGGCGTTCAAGCGAGAATGGCCGTGGAGGGTTCCCAGGCAATCGCCCAGGGCAAAGCCGATCCTCAATACAAGTCTTACTTCATCGCCAATGTTGAAACCGGGCTCGAGCCCTCGGATGAATTCCCGGCCGCGATCAAGGACAAGACGTTCACCTTCGGATCTCCGGGATCAACTTCCGGTCGCCTCATGCCGACGTTCTTCATCATGGAGAACACGGGCAAATCCCCGGATGACTGGTTCGCCAAAGAGCCTGGTTTTCAGATGAGCGGAGGTCATGTGGCAACGGCGAATGCAGTTGCTGATGGAACCTACGAAACGGGAGCCTTGAACTACAAGACGTATGATTCGTTGTTCGAGAGCGACCCGAACATCAAGGCTAAGACCAAGATCATCTGGACAACTCCTTACTACGCGGATTACAACTTCACGATTCATCCTGACGCAGAAACCGCGTTTGGTGAAGGATTCATCGCCAAAGTCCAGGAAGCGTTGATCGCGGCTCCGGCCGGCTCGGATGCCCTCAAAGCGATCAACCGCGATTCCATCATCTCGGCCAAGAATGAGGACTTCGATGGCATTAAGGATGTTGCCGTTCAGGTTGGTCTGATTAAATGAGCCATTCTTTGGATGGCGATCGCATTTGAGCTTCAAGAAGTCACTTGCCGATTTGGCGAGTTGAATGCGGTCGATTCCGTTACTTTGCGGGTCGGTCAGGGTGAACGAATCGCCCTGATCGGCCCCAGTGGCGGAGGCAAAACGACCCTGCTCCGCGCTCTCAATACCATTCGCGCACCCGAAGCTGGGACCATTTCCGTTTTCGGAGAGGAAGTTTCAGGCTTCAGCCCCCGCCAACTTCGAGAGCTGCGTTCGCGGATCGCCTTTATCCCTCAGAATCTGGGATTGGTCGGCAATCTCCGCGTCATTCAAAATGTGATTCTGGGCAAGGGGGGAACACGAGGAACAGTTCAATCCATCCGGGACATCCTCGTTCCGACCGCCGAGGATCGACTCGGCATTCATGAGATTCTGGAGCGGGTCGGGATCGAGGAAAAGCTCTATCAGAGGACCGATCGGCTCTCCGGGGGACAGCAGCAACGGGTGGCGATCGCGCGAGCGCTGTTTCAGGGGGCCGAAGCGATTTTGGCTGATGAACCTGTTTCCAGTGTCGATCCCGCTCGGGCTCGCGACACGGTCAGGCTGCTTGGTGAGTTGGCCGAAGAGCGAAGTTTTACTCTCTGTATGAGCCTTCATAAC
>JBCDHN010000491.1:0-3614 GCA_038749915.1 Verrucomicrobiota bacterium
AGAGAGCAATTGCGGCAAATTTTGCCGGATATACTGCCCAAAAACCCAGCGGAAGCGATTAAAGGCACCGAGCTGATCCAATTGGTAAAATTCCAACTTCAGCAGCCTTATTCCGATGCGACTTTACGCTATCACTTTTCGATCATGTCGTGCGATCCTTCTTCGCCGATCGCCAAGGTGGAGCATGGTCAGGGATACTATCAGCGTTCCACCACGCTACACTCCCTCGAAAGCGCCCGAAATTTCATTCCTGTCAATCAGGAAGGGTTCCTCTTCGGAGGCGAAGACCGTGGAACCGGCGAACAACTTGCTCTCTCCCGGGCGAATCGCTTCCGGGCGGTCTTCAATCGATTCTGTGAGTTCAACAACCGTTTTCCGTTCGCCTTCGAGGGAGCCCTATCGCACGGCGAGGGAGAACAATTTCTCTGGCGGCTTCCGGATGTGGCAACTGTAGAATGGCTCATCGGTGAGGCGGACGAAGACAACGGAACCCTGGTTCTGGATCAAAAGAGCATTCAGACCCATCAGATGATGGGGGGTGCCCCCTTTAAGGTTACGGCTTTGAAGCTCAAACTGGACACCAATTACGCAACCGCCCGGGCAGATTTCTTCCGCACGCTCAGTTCCGGGCTGTGGGCAAACTACTCGGAACTGGTGATCGCCGCAGAACTCAGCGACGAACAACTGGTTGCCGACTTGCGAGCCCTCTCCGATCAATTCGGTATCGGGGTGACCAGCCTTGGTCTCACCCTTGACGTCATTGATGACCTGCCTGAGCCGGCGGCCATCGAAAACATGCAGTTGCGTGAGTTTGAAGCCTTACTCGGCCTCTTCACGCCACGGAGAATCGCACTTCCCCGTGATACCGGCCGACTCGATTGGCAGAGCATCAATCAGTTCCGCGACAACGAGGATTTCGAGACCTTCTATCAGTGGATCGCAAGGTGCCTGGAAGACGGCAGAGCCTACACCGCAGAAAAGTTTGCTGAGTTTCAGAATAGCGGGATGAAAATCGAAGCTGCCTGAGAAATTCGGTTGCCGGTAAGACGACCCGCTTCTCAGTAGAGCGATGAAAACCCTTTTCTCGGTTCTTTCGCTGCATTTGGTGGCTTCTTTGGGTCTGATCGTCGCCGATACGCCGAATTTTCTGATCATCGTTGCCGATGATTGCACCTACAATGATCTGCCACTCTACGGTGGCCAGAACGCGAAGACGCCCAACATCGACGCGCTCGCGCAGAAAGGATTAACCTTTAATCAGGCCTATTTGGCAGAGGCCATGTGCCAGCCTTGCCGCGCGGAACTCTACTCGGGCCAATATCCAATGCGCAATGGATGTGCCTGGAATCATTCCGCCAGCCGAGCATCCACCAAAAGCCTTCCTCACTACCTGAAACCGCTCGGATACCGGGTTGGATTGGCCGGCAAAGGTCACGTAAAGCCCGCATCCTCCTTTCCCTTTGAAGTAGTCGCAGGCTTTGACAAAAGCTGTGTTCGCAATCCGACCCAGCCACACAACGTGAAAGGCATTAAGGAGTTCATGAACCAGGACCAGGGCTCTCCATTCTGCCTCGTCATCGCTCTGGTCGAGCCTCACATTCCCTGGGTGATGGGCGATGCTTCGCAATATCCTCCGTTCAAGCTCAAACTGCCGCCGAATCTCGCTGACACCCCAATTACACGGGAGCATTTCGCCGATTATCTGGCTGAGATCACCTACATGGATGGCCAGGTTGGTGACATCCTCAGTGCGCTTGAAGAATCTGGTAAAGAGGACGAAACGATTGTGATTTTCACCTCGGAACAGGGCTCTCAGTTCCCAGGCTGCAAGTGGACCAACTGGAACACCGGAGTCCACACCGCCTTTGTCGTATCCCAGCCGGGAAGAATTGCCCAAGGGAAGCGCACCGATGCGCTGATTCAGTATGCGGACGTCGCCCCAACGCTGATTGAACTGGCTGGAGGGAAAATCGATCCGGCGCTCGCTTTGGACGGATCCAGTTTCGCCGCCGTATTTGAAGGGAAAACAGAGGATCATCGCGACTTTGCCTACGGAATTCACAACAACCTCCCTGAAGGTCCCTCATATCCGATTCGGACGATCACCGATGGCCGATTCCGCTATATTCGCAATCTTGCCCCGGAAGAAATCTATATTGAGAAGCACCTGATGGGCGGCGGAAAACTCAATAATCCTTATTGGGCAACCTGGGTTGGCTCCGATCCTCTCAAACCGGAATCCAATGCCTATCCCTTGATCAAACGCTACATGTCCCGACCGGCCGAGCAGCTCTACCTCACGGATGAAGACTCATATGAGATGGAAAACTTGGCGGAAAATCCGGAATACGCCACCATCAAAGCGCGGTTGAGCCAGGAATTGGACAACTGGATGGCTGATCAAGGTGACCCGGGAAAGGCGGTTGATACCGCACAAGCACTTCAGGCAGCACGAAGAGGATCTCACCTCTACGGTGTTGACTAACGGACACCTGACCGGGGATCCGAAATTGAGGAATATCCTTTGAACTTGCTTAGCGCTTGCTTCGTCGAATTAAGGATCGATTTTCTTTTACCCTGACCGACACACCATGTTGAAGAAATTTCTCAAACGCGTTGCCGTCTTTTTCCTGGTTCTCATCCTGCTGGCCGGAGTTGCCCTCTATTTTTCGCGAGGTCTCATCGCAGAGACCATCAGCAAGGCCATCGACGAGGAATTGTCCCAACAAGGAATCCACCTGGCCTACACTCCAACAAACTTCAGCCTCTTCTCAGGGTTGGGTTTCACCGAACTTACCCTCTACGAAAGCGAAGAACGTGCTCGTCCCGTGATTGAGCTCTCGAATATAGCCGTCGGCTATAAGCTCATGGATCTGATCTTTTCACCGGACAAACGCTCTGCCGTTGTTCAAACCGACAATGCGGTCCTCATAGCTCATCATGAAGGGGAGCCCTATCGCTTTGAGCAAATCAACGCCTCTGTCAGCCTTTCCCAGTCTGAAGTGACTGTCGAACGTCTGACTGGGAATTTGTTCGGGCTGGATATTGATTTGGCCGGCGATGTAGAGCTGGCCACGGATTCGACGCCAAATCCTCAATCGAAAGCCACGGATTCGGCGCCAAAGCCTGCCCCTGAAACCACGAAAGCTCCGTCAGAGCCAAAAGACCCGGTTTCGCCGCAAACCGAAAACGACGAGGGACTTGACCTCGACCTGAGTCCGATCGCTGAAATCGCTGAAGCCATCAAACTCGAAGCGAACGGCGACGCACCGCAACTGAAAGTAAGATTTAAAGTCGATAAAGAGCAAAACGTGCAAGCCAATGCACAGTTGGACGGCAAAGACTTTTCGTGGGATGGCATCCCGATTGATTCGCTTTCTGCCAACGTGGACTTTGAGGACAGTGCCGGCGCTCCGGTTATTTCGCTGAGGTCACTCCAACTCGGATACGGCGGACAGCCTCTCCTCGCCGAAGGGACTTTCGAGGTAGAGTCGGAAACCGTAGTGCTCACCAAACTCGATTCCAAAGTTGATCTGGCAAGCCTTGCTTCCCAATTCAGCGAGTCGGCGGAACCCGAGATGCTCCGTTTTCTCGATCATCAGGTGAGGAGGATC
>JBCDHN010000492.1:0-3613 GCA_038749915.1 Verrucomicrobiota bacterium
GGACGATAGGCGGCCGGGTTCAGCAGATACTCTTCCAGCCATCCGGGTTGAAGGCGTTCTGCCAGGTTGCTGATGTCCAGAGCTTGGATACCAAGGGACGGACGGTCTCCCCATTGATGGCAAATGATACAGTTCAGGCCTCCCTGGGTTCCAACCAGTTTCCGGCCCGCGTCCATTTTGGCCGGGGGAAACGGTTCGCTGGATTGTTGATCCAAAGCAGCAAGTTCATCCGCCAGTCCGTTGGTCAGGTCACCATAAATCGGCATGCGGGAGTGGACGTAGTCGCGAACCCGATTTTGACCTTTGAACACGCCCTTGAGCCAATCGGTTTGTAACTTGCGCCCTGTCCCGGTGAGTGGGGGAGGGTAGCGTCCGGTGTCACCGATGCTGGGATCACCGGTCAGGTAAGCCATGCGGGCATCATCAGGGCCGCCCTTGCCGTCGCGATCATGACAAGCGTAGCAATTGAGCGCCTCGAGGCGGCGATCGACACGTTTGTGGATGGTTTTGTCCTGTTGTTCTGATGCTCCCAGAAAAGTGGCCAGGGCAGCCTGCTGACTGGGGCTGAGATCGTATTGCGGCAAGTCCGGATTGTTGCCGCTCAGGCATCCCTGATCTCCGGTTAGGTTCACGAATTCAGGTTGGGATGCTTTGGGAAGGTCGTGACAGGCGGCGCAGCGCTTGGATTCCACGATCGCTCTGCCTTGGCTTACTTTATCAGGTTCCGGCTTCAAGCGTGTGAGTCTGGGAGCGTTGAGGCCGTTGCTGTCTTGAAAGTCCAAGAGATGCGCCGCGATATCAATCGAGTCGGTGGGCTCCATTTCCAGCTTCGGCATGCGGCCGTGAGGGCGGGATTTGAGCGGGTCCAACAGGAAGGCGCTGAGGGACATCAAATCGTACTTCGCAGACAAGTCAGGAAAGGCGATGTGTAGATAGGTGAACGCTTCAGGCTCAGGTTTGCCGTCAGCCGGGTGAAAGTCGGGGCTTGGCGAATGGCAGCTCGCGCAGCCGTAGCGATGAAACAATTCGCTTCCGCGCTCGGCATTGACATGGCGGCTTCCTCGTGGCGTTTTGTAGGACTTCGGAGTGAGTGAGGCCAGATAGTGAACCACAAGGGAGGCTTCTTCCTCGGTCAGACCTGGATTCGGCATGGTCGCGCCGGGGCGAGCTTGCTGAGGGTTCTGCAGAAATTCCCGAGTCCAATCCGCCGAAATTCTCGTGAAAACAGCGTTTAAATCCGGGCCTTTGCGGGGAGGCAGTTGAGTATTATGGTCATGGCAGTTTGCGCAGCCCAACTCATTGAACAGCAGTCGGCCGCCTTCGATGGTCGGTTCTTCTTCGTGGAAGCGCTCGAAACCGACTACAAGGGGTTCTGCGCTGACCAACGTGCTGAGCAAAAGCAACGTGAAAAATGCTCTCAAGCGTTTACCTCCTTCAAACAATTCTCAAGGTAATCTCTCGAGGTGTTGATTGCTCCTGTTACCTCGGCCACGGTCGGTAAGATCGGAATTCCGCGGGGAACCGGGTGCATGAAAATCTCGACGTATCCGGAGTAGTTGATCTCCTTCAGCGCCGCAAGGATTGGCACGTAGTCAAGGTTCCCGTAGCCCGGCATCTGCTGCATCTCGATTTCTTTGGGAGCCTTTTCACGAATGCCGGCCGAGTGTTCTTGAAAATAGACGAATGGGATCTGCTCGTCGCCCAGATCGCGAATCAATGCCGGGATCTCATCAACATAGTTATAGAGGTGATGCAGGGCAAAGGCGACGCCCAGATGAGGCGACTGGTTAAACTCGGCAAAGTAGCGCAGCGAATCCGGGGTGTAGAGAAGCTGGCGATCATGGTTTTCGATTGCGATGGTCATCCCGAGTTCCTCGGCTTTGGCGACGTGGGGTTTCATCTTCTCAAGAAACTCGCGCACTGCGACTTTGGCTTCTTGGCCGGATGGTTCCCGCGGTCCCCTGCTTCCGCAGAGCACGATTTCACCGTTCAGATTCTGCGCCCACGCCATTTCTTCCTGGAGCCCGAATGGACCGAGTGGATAACGTGTCGAGACCCCGAATTTGACACCATGTTCTTCGAGCATCGCGGCGAACGCGGCATCGCCCATCTCATCAATCTGCTCTCGCTGATTACCGTGAACTTTGCACCAGATATCAATCCCCTCAGCACCGGTCTTTTTGACCTCGGGCATGATGACTTCCAACGGCATCTCCCCATACATTGCCGAAGAAAGGATATAGCGAAGGCGAAAAGGCTGCTCGTTCTGAGCCGTGGCGACCGGAGCCGCCGCCGCCGCGGAAGCCTGAGCCAGAAAGTTCCGTCGATTCATTGGATTTGGGGGTTTTGAGTTCGGCTTAAGTGAGGGCGTCCCGGGCTTCTTCCAGCATCTTGATCCAAGGGCCGAGATAGTGGCCGTTGTCATGAAACGTGCGTCCGCTCACCAGATTGCCATCGACCACACAGGGCTCGTCAACAAACGTGCCGCCACAGACTTCGAGGTCGAACTTGCACTTTGGTACGGTGGCCATTTTGCGACCTCGGACGCAGTCCGCATACGCCGGAACCTCCACCCCGTGGCAAACCGAGGCGACGGGTTTGTTCTCGCGAAAGAAGTGCTTCGTGATGCGAACCAGGTCCTCGTCATAACGAATATATTCAGGCGCACGTCCCCCGGAGAACATGATTCCGAGATACTCTTCCTCTTTCACTTCACTGAAGGCGAGGTCTGCCTGAAGGGTGTAGCCTTCCCATTCCTTCGTGATGGTCCAGCCCGGCTTCACTTCATGCATCACGAGTTGGTAGAGCCGTTTTTCCGGGGCGATGACGACCGGTTTGATCCCGGCTTCGATTAACCGGTAGTAGGGGTAGAGCGTGTCCACGGTCTCGGTGGCGTCGCCGATGACGATGAGGGCTTTGGCAGTCATGATTCCATGCTTCCAGAGAAACTGGAATTTGTCATTGCAGAAAAGGTGCAGCAAATATCAGGTTTTGCCGCAAATGTCGAAAATCATTTCCAGTCCGATACCGCGAGTTGCGCTCCTGATCGAGACGACGCGAAGTTACACCCGCGATATCCTCAGCGGAGTCCGCAGTTTCCTGGCGGTGCATGGACCTTGGTCTTGTTTTGTCGAGCTCCGCGCCTTTGATTCCATTCCCCCGCCCTGGCTGAAGACGTGGCGGGGCGACGGCATCTTAACCCGGACTCACACCCAGGAAATGGCGGATCTCCTCGCGGCCACCGGCATCCCCACGGTGGAACTACGATCCACCGACATCCTCCACCCATTCCCGTTTATCGGGATGGACAATCGCCTCATCGGGCGAAGCGTGGCGGACCATTTCCTCACCCGCGGCTATCGTCACTTCGCGGCCTACACGATCGACAACGAATCGTTCTTCCGAGAGCGAAATGAAAATTTTATCGAGGCTGTTTCCGATGCGGGCTGCGCGTGTCCCACCTTGGCGACCAAGGAGAATACGTCCCATCTCGATTGGGAAACCGAGCAAAGTCGCCTTGAGGATTGGCTGACTCAACTTCCCAAGCCGCTCGGGTTGTTTGCCACCAGTGACGCCCTCGGAGTTCGCGTTCTCGATGCTTGTCAGCGAGCCA
>JBCDHN010000493.1:0-3612 GCA_038749915.1 Verrucomicrobiota bacterium
CTCGATTGATCCAAGGACCTTGTATCCGTCACCGGTTGGCTCGAGAACAAAGGTCACGCCCTGAGGCTCCGGGTAGATTCCGGTAGCAGCTTCAAAAGGATCATCGTGAGCAACAATGACGGTGTTTGTGCCATCGGATGGTGCTTTTGACAGAAGAGGCGCTACCCGTTCTTTCATCGTCTTTACCTGATCATCCGTGTATTCCTCGAAGGGAAGAAAGTTGAGCGCGGGGTTTTTCTCATATCTTTCGAACGCGAGCCATGCGGTTTGCCAAGCCCGAAAATACTCGCTACTGAGCACAGCTCCGACAGGTATATCGTAGAAGCGGATCGCGTTGCCGATGTGTACAGCCTCGTGCCAACCTTTCTCGCTGAGAACCCGTTGGGTCGAACCATCGTTTACGTCAGCTGCAATCTGATCGGCATAGTCCTTTTCAGTCGAGGCGTGTCGGATGTAAAGGATAAGACCCCCCTCTTGCAGTTTGGTGATTAGGGTACTCTTTGAGAGTGAGTCTACGGTGCTCTCTGCATAAGAAACTGTTAGGCCGAAGAAGACACACAAAAAGGCGATGAGGTTGTAAGGGCTTCTCATAGGCGAGAACGTTTGCTGAGTTTAGTTTAGGAGACAATTAAATTGGTGATGTTTCCTGCGGAGGCAGAACAGGTTTTGTTCATTTCGTATACGATCATTATGACTCTATTCCCTTCCAGATTAACTGGTCGCGTTGAAAAACCCGGAAATCCCGTTCTAGTCGACCACATGACCGAAAAACTTCTGACTCCTGTCACGATTGGCGGCCTGCTCCTGAGAAATCGCGTGGCGCTCGCACCGATGACCCGCACGCGGGCTGAAGCAGATGCGACCCCGAATTCGCTGATGGCCGAATATTATGCTCAGAGAGCAAGTGCGGGCCTCGTGATCGCGGAAGCGACAGCGGTGGCCGCTGATGGAATTGCCTGGATGGGCATGCCGGGAGCTTTTGACGAGAAGCATATTGCCGGATGGCGTGAGACCGTGGATGCGGTTCACGAAAAGGGAGGAACGATTTTCCTACAGATTTGGCACCCCGGGCGGGCCACCCATAGTTCGATCAATAATGGAAAGCAGCCAGTCGCCCCGTCGGCGGTTCGCTTGGAGGGAGACCAAATTCACACTCCAAACGGCAAGCAGGACTACGAGGTTCCACGCTCTCTTGAAACCAGCGAAATCCCGGGCATCATAGCCCTCTTTAAGTCTGCGGCAGAAGTGGCTAAGGAGGCTGGTTTTGATGGGATTGAGGTGCATGCGGCAAACGGATACATCATTGATCAGTTTCTTCAGTCCAAGACCAATCACCGCACGGATGAATACGGCGGAAGTGTTGAAAAGCGTTACCAGTTCCTCAAAGAAATCGTGGAAGCGGTGACCGCAGTGTATCCTGCGAATCGGGTTGGAGTGCGGTTGGCGCCGAACGGTGCCTTCGATGATATGGGTTCTCCGGACTTTCGGGAGCAATTCACCTATGTTGCTTCAGAGCTCAATAAGATTGGTCTTGCTTACTTACATGTCATGGACGGCCTCGCCTTCGGATTTCATGAACTCGGTGAACCCATGACGCTGGAAGAGTTTCGCGCTGTCTTTTCCGGACCGATCATCGGAAACTGTGGCTACACCGAAGAAACGGCCGAGACGGCAATTTCAGAAGGGCACGCGGATATGATTGCTTTTGGTCGGCCTTACATCAGCAACCCGGACCTAGTGGAACGTTTTGCTGAAGGCCTGCCGCTGGCTGAAGACGCCCCGATGCAAGTCTGGTATGGCACGGGTGGACCCGCGGGCTATACGGACTTTCAGCCCGCCAGCTGATCCCGATTTCGTTGGTCAGGTTGTTGCGACATTGTGATGCGGATTGCCAGACCCTGCAAAAGGGTCGAGAAAATTTCCTATGAGTAATCGTCTAGCGGAAGAGTCGAGTTTGTATCTCCGGCAGCACGCCGAGAACCCGGTTGATTGGCTGCCGTACGGTGAGGAGGCTTTTACCAAGGCCGAAGAAGAGGACCGGCCGCTCCTGATCTCCATAGGCTACTCCTCCTGCCATTGGTGTCATGTCATGGCGCACGAGTGTTTTGAGAGTGACTACATTGCGCGACTCATGAACAAGCACTTCGTCTGCGTGAAGGTAGACCGCGAAGAGCGTCCCGACGTTGACCGGGTATACATGGAGGCTGCGCAGATGATCAACCAGCACGGTGGCTGGCCGCTCAATGTGTTTTGCCTTCCGGATGGTCGTCCTTTCTATGGAGGCACCTACTTCCCCCCTAAGGACCTGGGGCAGGGGCTGATCCCTTGGCCCCAACTCTTGATGCGCATTTCCGACTACTTTCAAAACAGGCGTTCGGAGCTGGAAGAGAACGCCGGAAACATCGTGTCGAATCTTGAGCACATGTCCGATGCGGTCATAAAGGACGGTAAGGACTGGAGCCCGCGGACCCTGCTCGACGCAGTGCGGCGGATTGTCGAGTCACTCGATCAAGAGAATGGTGGATTCGGTGGCGCGCCGAAGTTCCCACCATCAATGGTCTTGCAGTTTTTGATGGCGATGAGGCAAACGCGGGCTCTTGGAAATGAGTTCCCGCAGCTGGCGGATCAAGTTGATCATGCGGTCCAGCTTACGCTGGAAAGAATGGCTCGGGGAGGGCTGTTTGACCAAGTCGGCGGTGGATTCTGCCGCTATTGTGTCGATGTCGAGTGGGTGATCCCTCACTTCGAAAAGATGCTCTACGACAACGCGTTGTTGATTGAAGTATTCGCGGAGGGTTGGGCACGGTATCGGGAGCCTCTTTTCGAGAGGGTGGTTGCTGAAACCGTTGAGTGGCTTGAGCGGGAGATGCGTTTGGAGTCAGGTCTTTACGCTGCGTCTGTGGATGCTGATTCGCCGGAAGGGGAGGGACGGTTCTATTGTTGGACACCAACCCAACTGAAAGAAGTTCTCGGAGAGGAGGAGGCCGGAAGGTTTTCCCAATGCTATCGCGTAACTGAGGCGGGGAATTTTGAGGATCAACTTTCTTATCCGCAATGTGATGGATCCATTGAGGAGCGCGATGCCCTCAAGGATGCGCGTGATCGACTCTGGACCGTTCGCTCGAAACGGCCTGCGCCTGGCCGGGATGACAAAGAGCTGACCTTTTGGAACGCTCTCACGGCTCGGGCGCTCTTTCGGGCGGGTTTTGTTTTTAACCGGCCGGAATGGATTCAGCGGGCGGCGGAAATCGACCGCCGGATCGCCGCAACTGGCGGTGAGGCGTGGTCGATGGCCAAGCCACCGGTGGACATCATCGAGCAGGCGACCGTGCCGATCAAAGCCGTTGCGCCCCGGGGCATCCAGTCGGTGGGCGTGGGCATCTTCCTGGGGCTGGCGATGGGCGTGTTCTTCGCGCTGGTGGGCGAGATGCGTGCGGACACCCGACGGGTTACGCATCAACTCCAGGCTCAGGGCGTGGGGCGAGGCCCGGACTCGGCCGCAAACGCCGCCCAGAAATCGCCGATGCTCCTGCGTAGCGACGACATGGACGAGGCGCTCGCCGAGCAGGCCCCGCCGATGCTCGGCATGGTGCCGGAAGTGCCTTCGGGCAG
>JBCDHN010000494.1:0-3611 GCA_038749915.1 Verrucomicrobiota bacterium
AACTGGCAGTGCGGATCCAGGTTCGCCAGCATGCCCTCCAACGCACTGTTGATGAGTTGCTCGTAGCTGATCTGGTCCTCATCGTGGTAGTTCTGGCGGATCAGCTCAATCACAGTTGCGAGCATTTCCACCTGCTTAAGTCCAAATTCGTCTTCAGTTTCGTCCGAGAAGAGAACTTCATCCTCTTCCTTCGCTTCGTCGGAAACATCGCCGCCGGGCAATTGATCGTTCTGGGCGAGGAGAGGGCTGACCGCCAGCGACAGGATGAGAATCAGTCGGGCAAGGAGGTCCGTTGGGCGGGAAGTCATGGTCTTTAGTATGGCCGATTTGCCATCGATCACAAGTTCAACCGTTCAAGTCCGAACTGCCGGAACTCGTTCTCTCAAGCCGCCAAATAGGGCATGGCGAAGATATACCCGATCTTGCAGAGGAGATGCAGAAACTGGTCTACGTGAAAGTTGGTCAGGCCAGCCGATTTGAGGAAGTCGATGATCCAATGAAGCACCAGCTCCGCGAGCCCGAGGAAAACATTGCCGGTGATGATCCAAACCAAGCCCGCATGGATCATGCAATGCGCGGTGAGGCAATGGATCCAAAGGTGATTGGGGAGTTCAACAAAATCCGGGATGCCCTGATCGGCATCAGGCGGGAGCCGATGGTTCTTGCGGATGGCCAAAAACTCGCCCTGAAGGGGGTAGTCTGCCAAAAAATGCCCGATAGCCAATGCAAACAGCCACACCAAAAATGGTGCCTCGGGGCTGAGCATTCCAGTTTCTAGAATCATTCTCTCATCCATCGACCATGCCGCGATTCCCTGGCGAGCGGCAAGATCAAGTCACGAAGACGGGGGTTAGATGGGGCTGTCCTGAGTGATCGCTGCCTTCTCGTTCGTCTTGCGAAGACGTTTGCTGAGCAGAACCGCAACGCTGAGTAGCAACTGTGATGCTGCCGCCGGGTGCGAATCCATGAAGGACTGCAATTTATCACGGGTGATGCTCCACAGGACCGAGAACTCATTGGGAGTGACGGTCGCGCTGGCCTCACCCGGATCAAAGATGTTCACTTCCCCAATCGTGTCGCCAGAGCGAAGACTGTTCAGTAAAATGGTCCGGCCCGTCTGATTGGTCTGAACATGAAGGTTTCCGGAGATGACCAGGAAGAGAGCGTCTTGAGCCTTGCCCTCCTGAATGATCGTTTCGCCCTGCTCTGCGACGGTAAAATCTCCGAACGTGGCAAGGAGTTTGCGATCCTCCTCAGCCAAAGCCTTGGCGAAGCCCAAGGCAGGTAAATCGTGGTTTTGCGAACTGCTCATTTGTGCATTTGAGAGCAAAATCCCGAAAAGGGAAAGGTGAAAAGTGGAGAAATGCCAGGGGGAAGAGAGAACCCTGCCAATTGCGTGAACGCTGAGAATGGATCGGCCTCGAACTAGCGATAGCCGTAGGCGACGGCCCAGCCGACATTGCTTGCCGCTTTCGAGGCTTCTTCCCAATCAATCTTGACGAGGATGTAGTAGGAACCGGTTTTGGTTGGGGTGACGCGCGCTCCTGCACAATTCGGGATATCGGTTCGCTCGATGGTGACGGCTTGGCCTTCGGCATCGTAAACTTCGATCTTGAGACTGCAGCCAGGGTCGCTCGTCGCGAGCCAGAACCAATATTCGTTCCCGCGGAACAATTGGTGCCGGATGAGTTTTTGCTTTCCCGTCTCGAGCTTTCCGTTCCAGTAATCAGCTCGGATGGTGAACCCTTCTTCGACGAAAGGCGCGGCGACTTCCATGATGAGGGAGTGGGCCTCATCAACCATCGCAGATGCTGATGGCGGGATCAGAAGCACCAGACTGGCTAGGAATGGTGCGGATTTAAGGATGTTCATGGGTGTGGTCTGTGGGGCGCAGGAAACTTGCGCGAAAGGCTATTTGTCGGCCCGGATGGAGGCGAGGATCTGAGCGCAGATCTCGTGGATCTGGGTGACGGACTGCGCAGAGAGTTCCTGGCGCTCAGACATCAGGCGAGTCACGTCTTTGAGGCCTTTCAGAATGGTTTGCATGGCCGGGCTTTCGATGGTTTCGGGGTCCATTGCCTCCAACTGCTTCACAAAATGCGCAGCCAGATCTGGCTGATGAAGGATCTCCGCTTTCTCTGGTGAGTAGCCGTCTCCGACCAAGCCGGTCAAAACTTCGGTCCCTCGGACCCACCCGGATACGCTGACGCATTGGGCAAGCTGCTCGTCCTGCATCATCGCCATGGTTTCCTTCACGGTTTTGTGGGTCTGATCAATTTCGCCACGCACGTCGTCCCAAAGTCGATTCTGGCAGGCGGAGATGATGGCGTTGCAGTGGGGAACGACGGCTTCCTCAAGACCCAGCGTTTTGGAAAGGGCGAGGATTTCCCGGCCCGCGTTTTTAACTCCCTCAGTATCTTCGGCCTGGACCGCGACGAAGCCGTCAGCGATCAGCGTTCCGAAAATCAAGGCAAGCGTGGTGCGATTACCCGGTTTGTTGATGGCGAAGTCCTTTCGAACCTTGCTCGACCAGTCCGGCTGCCCCGGGAGCTTGTCCATCAGGGAAAAAACCTCGTCAGGGTTGGGGACGATGACGTCGTCGATAAAGGTGGCGGGGATGGAGCTTAGGTCGAGCTTTGTCGGCAATTGTTCAGCCAATGACGAGTGGCTGAACAGCAGGGAACCAAGCAGGCTCAGCCCTATCTTGAGGGAAGTTGGAATTGACATGTTAGCAGGCAGAAAACGGTTGCGCCCCGAGGCACACCTAACTATCTCAGCAGAAGGCGAGGAAACCACAACCATAATTCTGGTTTTCCGTTTCTATTAAGACTGATTTTGGACGCTTCTAAGTCACCGCAAATCAAACGCAACGTTCTGGGCGTCATCCCGGCTCGATGGGGATCGACACGATTTCCCGGCAAAATCCTGCACCCAATTGCCGGCAAACCCCTCGTGCAACATGTTTGGGAGCGCTGTCTTTCCTGCTCTCAACTCAGCGATCTTGTCATCGCGACGGACGATGATCGGATTTTTCAGGCGGTGGAAGGTTTCGGGGCGAAGGTTTGCATGACTTCTCCGGAACATCCGAGCGGCACGGATCGAATTGCCGAGGTTGCACGAGAATTTCCGGATCACGCCGCGATCGTGAACATTCAGGGAGACGAGCCGCTCATCGATCCCCATCTCATTGATGAACTTGCCCAGCTTTTAAAGAAAAGTCCGGATTTGGAAATGGTGACCGCTGCGAATCCTATCGACGATCCTGAGTTGATCGAGGATCCCAATGTCGTGAAGGTGGTTCTCGATTCCCGGCATCATGCTCTTTATTTTTCGCGAAGTCCGCTGCCGTACGTGCGAAATTCAGCCGTCGATGGCTATACCGCCTACCGGCACAAGGGGATTTATGGTTACCAGCGGGACTTTGTCCTGCAGTTTGTCGAGTGGCCGCCCAGCCTCTTGGAACAGACCGAAGGGCTCGAGCAACTTCGAGCGTTGGAGAACGGTGCCAGAATCCAGGTAGCGATCACAAATGACGAGTCACCCCACCAAAGCACAGTCGTCTGACGAAATATAGAAGTGCATCAAACCGTCGTGCGCCTTTATGGTCGCAG
>JBCDHN010000495.1:0-3609 GCA_038749915.1 Verrucomicrobiota bacterium
TCGCTCATCCCGAGTTCCTGCTTCAGGTCCGGGAAGTGCGATGGGAATCTGATCACCCATCTTCGCAAACTGACCGAGGCCGGCTATGTCACGATGGAGAAAGTTCCCCAACTGGTGGGGCGGGCGATCACGAGGTGCTCGCTGACGGAAGCAGGTAGAGTTGCGTTTACCAAATATCTTTCGGTGATGGAACAGATCGTCAAGACGATTGATCGCGGTGAGGAAACGGATTCTTCGAACGAGGCTCCCGACGATAGATAGTGTGGCTGAGGCGTCCCGCCTCAGTTGAGAAAGCCTTGGCGATCTGAGGCGGGACGCCTCAGCCACTATTGCCCTATCGCGAGTTCCGGCCGGCTTCTCTAGATCTTCAGCTTCGAAACGCTGATCTGTCCGCCAAAACACACGGCCACGTCGGATCCAGGCGCGCGCAGGCGTTCTGCATAGACACCGCGGTAGGTAAGTCCCTCCGCTGAATCCTCGAAATCAACGGGGAGGGGAGCGGGATCAGGTTCGGTATGATGGACCTCTGGTTCCGGCTCGTGATCATGAATATGAGGAAGATTCACGTTCCAATGTTCGCCGGGATCGAGATCATCCCCCAACAGCTTTTCCAGAATCGTGGTCACCCTTCGACCCGAAACTTCCCAATCCAGAGGAACGCCGTTTCGCAAATAGTGTGACAGCGCGATTCCCTGAAGGCCGTGAAATGCGGCTTCCCGCACCGCGGCAATGGTCCCGGAAATATAGATATCGTGTCCCATGTTCCCGCCATGATTGATTCCGCTTAGCACCCAATCCGGCTTCTTCGGAAGCAGCTTCTTGATCGCGACCCGAACACAGTCTGCCGGAGTGCCATCGACAGCCCAGGCACGTTCGTCGATTTCCTCCACCGGGATTGGCTTTTCCGTCGTGACCCGATGGCCGACTTGGGACATGGCTCCAGCCGGGGCTACGGTGAAAATCTCGCCAAGTCCCGAGGCCGCTTTTTTCAGGGCTTTGAGGCCGTCAGCATCGATTCCATCGTCGTTCGTAATCAGAATAATCATCCCTTGCGTGAGGTCGAAGTCTATCTACGGTGGCTGACCCTTTCGTCTACCAAAACACCCCAAAATCGTATCATGAATCTTTCGAAAGCAGTTCTCATTTTCGTCTCCCCATTGTTGGTTGTTGGCAGCGCTCTTGCCGGCCCCAAAGTTGAGTTTGATACGTCCAAGGGCAAAATTGTGGTGGAGCTAAACGAAGAGAAAGCGCCAAAGACCGTGGCCAACTTCCTGAAGTATGTCGATGATGGCCACTATGACGGCATCGTTTTCCATCGGGTGATCGAAGACTTCATGATTCAAACCGGTGGATTTGCCGTGAACGAAGGGGGCAAGATCGAGCAGAAAGAGGTGCGTGATCCCATTCAAAATGAGGCGAAGAACGGCTTGAAGAACGAGTTCGGATCGCTCGCCATGGCCCGGACGGGGGATCCACACAGCGCTTCAGCCCAGTTTTTCATCAACTTGAAGGACAACAGTTTTCTCGACTATCCTGGCCAGGACGGTTGGGGTTACGCCGTCTTTGGAAAGGTGGTCGAAGGCATCGATGTCGTGGAAGCGATTGGTGCTGTTTCCACCGGCCAAAAAATGATCTCAGCCCGCGGCTACGATGGCTCTCTGTCCGAGCGTCCGTTTCGCGATGTGCCAAGCGAGGACGTCGTTATCAAAACGGCGAAACGTCTTCCGGCCGAATAACCATCCCATTTGTAGAACCTAACCAAATTTATTCCCGTGAGCGATATTCGCATTACTCTCCAAACTTCCAAGGGCGACATCAAAGCGACTTTGTTTGCTGACAAAGCTCCCATGACCTGTGCCAATTACCTCAATCTCGCATCCCGTGGCTACTACGACGGATTGACGTTCCATCGCGTGATTCCCGACTTCATGGTTCAGGGGGGCGATCCCACCGGCACGGGATCCGGAGGCCCGGGGTATAAGTTTGGCGACGAAGTCAATACCGGCCTCAAACATGATGGGCCGGGAGTTTTCTCGATGGCCAACGCGGGACCGGGCACGAATGGAAGCCAGTTCTTCATCACCCACGTGGCGACCGATTGGTTGAACGGAAAGCACACGGTGTTTGGCAAGGTCGATGAGGGACAGGACGTGGTCGACGCGATCGAAAAGGGTGACAAGATCAAGACCATCAAGATCGAAGATTCAACCGACGCGCTTTTCTCGGACCAAGCCGATCATTTGGCCAAGTGGAACAAGGTTCTGGACGCGTGAAACGTCTCAGCATTCTGCTGATTGGTTTATCAGTCGTCCTGGCTTCTGCTCAGGACGATTTTGACCGCCTCACATTCCATACCGCCGCCAAGCCGCTTTCTGAAGAAGCCGTAACCGAGGACTGGCCGCGGTTCCTTGGTCCTAACGATGATGCTACGAGTGGGGAGACCCACCTGTTGGCTGAATGGCCGGAAAGTGGGCCGACCCTTGTCTGGGAAGTCGAAAAGGGTGAGGGATATGCCTGCCCGGTCATTGACGGAGATCGACTCGTGCTCTATCACAACCTCAACGATGTGGACATCATCGAGTGTCTTCATCCCGAGACCGGAAAGCGGTATTGGAGCTTCGAGGAACCGAATCGTTATCGTGATCGTTTTGGCTATTCCAATGGGCCTCGTGCGAGTGCCGTCATCGCCGATGACCACGTCTACACCCTCGCTCCCAACAGCTGGATGCGTTGTCTCAAGTTGGAAACCGGAGAACAGGTTTGGGTGCGGGATTTGGCGAGCGACTATGGCATCCCCCAGTACTTTTTCGGCCATGGACCCAACCCGCTGATCGCCGACGGCAAAGTCTTTATGAATCTGGGGGGAGACAAGGGAATCAGCGTTGCCGCCTTTGACGCAAAGACTGGCGAAACCGTTTGGGAAACAGCCCATGCTTGGGGAGCAAGTTATGCATCGCCAATCATCGGGAACTTTCATGGCGTCGACAAACTGCTTGTCTTTACCGGAGGGGAAAGCCGTCCTTCGACGGGAGGGCTCTTATTGATTGATCCCCAAACCGGCGAACTCCACGACAGCTATGCCTGGCGTGCTGAGAAATATGAATCGGTCAACGCAACGACCCCGCTCCTCGTCCCCGGAAACCGCGTCTTGATCACCGAGACCTATGAAAAAGGAGCCTCACTGCTTGAAGTTGGTGAAGACTGGAAGTTTTCGGCGGTTTGGACCGCGCAAGAGTTCAAGTGTCACTGGAGCCAGCCGCTGCTGATCGACGAACACTTTTACGCCTTCACCGGTCGGAATGAACCTGACGCAGGCCTCGATTGTTGGGATGCGAAGACGGGCGAGCGCAAATGGCGGGAAGAAATGTTCTGGAAAGCAGAGATCGACGGTCGCAATTTTGGATGGAGTTACTTTCGCGGTAGCCTGCTTCAGGCCGACGGCCGGGTCTATGCCCTCGGGGAGCTTGGAACGTTTTCGGCGCTCGAACTTACTCCCACCGGCGTCACCGAAAACCATCGTGTCGAACTGTTCAGTGCCCAGCAAAGCTGGACGTTACCGGCAATCAGCAAGGGGCTGCTCTACGTTTGCCACAACCAGCGGGAAATGAA
>JBCDHN010000496.1:0-3605 GCA_038749915.1 Verrucomicrobiota bacterium
GGACGAACGCCCGCGGAGAATGAACGGCCAAGTTCGCTAGGGTGATACGATAGAGGATATTATCAGTGCGATCAGCGGCGGTTCCAAAATTCACGGCGTGGAACTGGTGGAACTCGAGCTGCCAAACTGCGTTCCTGGTCGACGTCCAAGACTCTGTAAGCTAATCCCCAACGAAAAGGACGTCTGCGGGCTTCGAGACCAGTTGCCGCTTCTGGTGGGCAAGTGTCTTTCCCCAGCCCTGAACTTGGGATGTCTGGGGACGATTCGGTGCACGCTTATGTACTGAAGCCTAACCGACGAGAAAAATCTCAACGATGAACGCATCGATTGCGTTGCTGTCGCAGTCATCGTTTGGCGAGTTTTCTTGGACCAACGTCAAGGATGAGGCGCGGCTGACACGGGGCGTACTCTCGATGTCGGATTGAGGTTGAACGTGTGGTGAATCATTCGGACTCGGGGCGGTTCAGCCGTTGCTCTCCATCCGTTTGTTCGCGTGTCAGGTTCCATATCCACCTGCTTCGATCCACCGCTGGGTTGGGTTTGGGCATCCGTGCTCCGGTCGCTTGCCACCATGCCTGGAGGTCCGACATGAGTTCTCTTGTCTTTTCCGGCATCGTGCTTGCGAGGTCGCGGGTTTCCCCAGGATCGTTGGCTAGGTCGTAGATTTCGGTGCGTGGCCCAAGGATAAATCTGCCTGAGAGGGTGTGGGGTTTCGACACGCAACCGTTTGGATCCAGGTAATCACCGAAATAGTGGATAAGCTTTAAGTTGCCCTTTCGAACCATGGAGCAGGGCGTCTTCGCGAAGGCGACAACATATTCGGGATGGTGCGAATAGATTGAGTTGCGCGCTATCCCGCCCGACTGCTTGAGCAGAGGCAGTAGACTGATCCCGTCGAGAATTTTATCATTCGGCACGGATGCGCCCGCGAGTTCCATAAAAGTAGGAAACAGATCGACAACATGGACCGGAGTAGAGCACGTGGTTCCGGCTTCGATTTCGGCAGGCCATCGAACGATAAAAGGCACCCTGATTCCGCCTTCGTAGAGTTGACCTTTGCCGCCGCGAAGTGGATCGTTACGCCAGACGCGGGTGAGTCCACCATTGTCGGATAGAAAAAGAACGAGCGTGTTTTCGGTCAGGCCTAGCTCGTCTAGTTTGTCGAGAAGTCTTCCGACCGAAGCGTCCAAATGCTGGACCATCGCGACATACTCAGCAGCGACTCGTTCATCAAAGACACCGTCAGGATCGCTACTGCGCTTGAATCCACGATTGAGAGCGATCTGGATCGCCTCCTCTGGGACGTCGAAGGGAGTGTGGGGAGTACGATGGGCCAAATAGGCAATAAAAGGCCCTTCTTTGCTGGATTCAATGAAGCCCAGCATCTCATCGGTTATCGCCCCGACCTGTTTGTCGTTTCGATTCGGCAGTCCAGGTCCGACCCACTGTAGGCCATAGTCGTGGAAAAACTCGATACCGTGTTTCTTCAGGAGGGTGCCACATCCGTTGGCGTCCCCCAGGTGCCACTTCCCGCTCATGCCAGTGGCGTAGCCGGCATCGCGGAGCATTTCGAAGATAGTAAAGATCGCTGGATCGAGCCTATCGGGACGGCCTGGGGAGACCAGAGGTGCGTAATTAGGTGAGGCAGTTTCGACGGAGGTAAGTCCGGTGCGAGCGCCGTATTGCCCTGAGAAAATAGCTGCCCGCGTGGGCAGACATTGCGATAGCGCATAGGCATCAGTGAACCGCATGCCTTCAGCCGCCAGCTTGTCGAGGTATGGCGTATCGATCAGCTCGGAACCATAGCAGGATAATCCGTTCCAGCCGAGATCGTCGGCCATGATCAAA
This sequence comes from Verrucomicrobiota bacterium, assembly GCA_038749915.1. Classification (GTDB taxonomy): domain Bacteria; phylum Verrucomicrobiota; class Verrucomicrobiia; order Verrucomicrobiales; family DEV007; genus JBCDHN01. Next base: position 1,849 of record JBCDHN010000496.1, read on the forward strand.
ACAATGTTGGGAGGGCTGCTTTTAGCCTCAACGTGAAATGAGATAAGGCCAAAGAGAAGCAGCCCAAGCCGGAAACCCATGGAGCGTGACGTTTGCAGGACCACGCTTATCCTAAAAAATGCTGGTGTCCGTATCTTCATTGTTCGCGAACGTCGAAGTCCTCTCACACCTGCCCGGGGGCGAGGCTTCGACTGTGGGTTAAAGGTTGAATGGTCATGGCGGGTTAAATTCGCGGCGGAGCAGGTGTTGAGAGCGACGCCTTGTTAGCCCTTGTTGGTTGGTTAGTAGTCGACTGTCAGTGCTTCAAAGGTTCCGACCTCGATTCCTTCGTCACGCCACGAACCTTCAATCTCTTGAATGTCCGTCTTGATCTGCTCGAGCCCGCATGACTCACCCCGATAGACCATCGTCACCGGAAGCCGGTCGCTGAGCGTCTCGATGGACTTGATGAAGTGCTCACTGCGCTCAATCGGGTTCCTCAGAACGTTGTAGCCTAAACGGATCCCATCAAATGGCCCCGGGTGGTGATGCACGATCTCTCCATCGACGAGCGGGAATAGCCAGACGGCAACATCGTCGCCCTCACCTGAGATCGTCTGCACTCCGAAGTAGTCATCGACCTGCGAGAACTGGAGATCCTCGAACTGCTTGAAATCGAATCGACCCGAAGGAGGAAAATTCGGATTCTCGTATCCACATATCGTGAACAGATCTCCGAACCCTGGGCGATCATCCCCGAACAGGAAATCCACCACGATGCCTTCGTAGCGTGCGGAATCAGGAAGGTCGTCCATCGTGATTATCTTGGGCTAACGTCATAGCACACCAACCGCTTGACAGCAGCCGTGCTTTGACTGTGGGTTAAGGGTTGTAGTCACGGTGAAAATTCGACTCGGAGCGGGTCAGGCGGTTGGGTGCTGCGGCTTGTTCGCTTCGTTGTTTGGTTCAGAAGCGCTTCGACCATTCGGGGAGACCGTGCTTCTTCTTCAGCTCTTCATACTCCTTCGCTGTGAATGGCCCCAGCGCTACTTCATCACCATTCTTGTAGGGGCCATCAGATGACTTGGCGAAGTAGAAATACTCGGGATTGGCCTTATCGCCATTTGGGTATCGTGCCGCAACGACCCAACGATCATCAGCACCGACTGCAAATACCTGGGGGCCGACCCTTCCAATGGCGTTGCCGTCCGGAAGCTTCCGCCCGAGCGTCAAATCGCTCGAGAGGTCGATCCAATAGACCTCATAGTCCCCGGATTTCCATTCAGTGCCCGAATCACAGCTGGTAACTAGGAGCGCGATTGCAGCGACAACCATAGTTGAGGCGAGAGTTTTCAAAGCGAACGTTTGAGGCCTGCCACCTACTGCGGGCGGCGAAGTCTCGAAACAGAGTTGAAGGTTGTAGAGTTCAATCGGATTTCGAGTCCATGGCGGCAGTAGGTTGGTCAGCGCCGACTTGTTCTGTGCTGGTGTCGATCAGAGTAAACTCGAAGGCTTCACAGACGACCTCGATGACATCATCATAGGTCTGGACGAGAAAGTGCCTATGCTCTGAGGTGACCTTGCCTCCGAGATCACGAATCCATTCAGATTCAAGGATCTCGTCGAAACTGGACTCGCTCTCTCCGTCCCACGAATCTAGCTCTATGATTTGGAACGCGAGGACTCCGGAAAAATCTATTCGGTAGCGCGGAAATTCGACTGAAGCTCTCTCGCCGGCGGAGCACAGTTCAGCATTGAGGCCTCCGTGAAGAAGGACC
>JBCDHN010000497.1:0-3605 GCA_038749915.1 Verrucomicrobiota bacterium
CGCAATGTAGTGGGCATTGGTAATCGTTGTTGCGCAAAGAAATCCATCAATCCTTCCCGTTTCCGACGCTGCGTAAATCTTTGCTGCATCAATGTCGAACGGAGACCGAGCCAACAAGACATCAAGCACAACATTGGTGTCAACAAGGATGATCACGAGTACTTTTCCTCAACAAAGTCTCGGTAGTCCTCTCTCTCATTGATCTGCTTGTTGCTCCGTAGTGCCCCATGAAGAGATCTCGTCTTCGGGGGAAGATCAACGAAATCCTCTGAAGCGTCTTTCGTGGTAATTGCGTTGAAGAAATCCGCAACCATCTGAGACAGCGAGACATTGCGGTCTTCCGCCACCTTCTTTGCCTCTTCAATCAGATCGGATTCCATTCGCAATGTGAGCTTTGTCTGCATGACGTATCATCTTTAATAATTTATACGTCAATGTCAATTCCTTTCATGCTGGCTTTGGGACCAAGCTTAGAGCTACCGATGAATTGAATGTGAGACCGGCATCTTGCCGTTCCTAAACTGGCTGGAAGCCAGTTTCACACTCGTCGCGAAGGGAAATCTACACCTCAAGTCGATTCTCGCCGCCATTCTCCTCCATGTGAATCGTTACCGGCCAGCCGGGATGTTGGTTATCTGGATTTCCGTCCGTCGCATCAACTAGAAATTTGAAACTTTCACAGAGATAAGTCTTCTCTTCCGTATCGACGGTGATGAGGCCGAAGCCGCTGGCTTTCTGGTGAGCGAGGTCGTAGCGATGTTTCTCTGATCCTACTTCGGGATTTCCGACGGCATACACGTAAACCGGATTCCCGAATCCATCGATGTACTCGCCAGTGTTTTCGTGGCCATGTGAGGGCCGGTTTTGGTGATCCATTCCCTCGATTTCATCAGGACGCCACCAACGCGGATACCCAGCTGCAATTGCCGGTGTGCAGAAGGACCAGTTCGCGTCGCGTTGTTGTTTCACCCCATATTGCGTCATGGTCGTGAGGTGTTGATCACCATTGATGTGAAGCGCCTTGGATTTGCGCAGAATATCGACGGCACGATTGCGCGCGGCTTGCGGCCAACCACCGGAGTCGAGATCGGCTTTGATGTAGCCGGTGTACTTGCCGTGATGGGTGGCAGCGTTGACAAAGAGCGTCTGGCTCAGCAACACCTTCATGCTGTGACCGCGCCAATCATCGCCCCACGCTTCGAGAAATTTCTCCTGACGTTCTCCGAGCAGTTCCAGCCCAGGTGCATCAAGTGCTGCCGTGTCCCAAGTCGGATCGTAAACATGATCGGCACGACCAGTTCCAGTATCAACACGCTCTGGCCCGCTCTTCCACTGCCGATCGCCGAGAATGGCAAAGCTGACTCCGCCATAAACCATGTCGCCATAGTAGACGCTGATGTCCTGCTTGATCGGCGTCGGATCATAGAGGTCGGGATGGTGGCTGGCATGAGTCGTATGGACCACATTGACCATGCCCGGAGGTTGCTTGTAACCCGCCCTCGAAGCGCCTGGTTTTGAAGTGTCCCAGGCGACGCCACCTTCTCCCCAGATATTACCGTGGAACACGTCGTGGTCATCGGTCACACAGAGCGTCGGAGCATTGCGCATCGCATCGCCAAAAGCCCAGCCGTGCATGTAGAATTTGCGCAGATAGTTGAGGATGGCAGGACCTTCCTGGTCGCGAATGATCCCGAAACCACCGTGGTTCTCGTAAAGCTGATCGCCAGAAAAGAAGAGCAAGTCAGGATCCAGCTTCACCAGATTATTGGCCACCGGCTCATAAGGGAAGGCATAGTCCTTCTGACAGGTCAGTCCCGCGACCCGGACAGGGCGGCCCACCGGATTCCGGCGAATCTTGCCCGTCCATTCGGTCGGCGCCTCGCTTCCATTTGTGAGCTGCTCGCGATAGATCAGGCGAAACGGCGTATCCACCTTTTCATTCCAATTCGGAATGCGCCAAGTCGCGCCCCACGCCGCCGGATCGAGCGTCTCGCTCCCGAGCGATTCCCATTGGCCGTTGCGCTGCACTTCGAGATCGACCTCACGATTGTCCTTTTCGCCCACCGGTCCCAACAGCGCCGAAATCTTCATGACAAACCCTTCGTCGCCACGCGAGTCACTCAGGGAATACATGGACCACAGGATCGGTCCGAAGCTCTGCTCAGGCGTCACCGTGAATGCGTCGCCCCCGGCCTGCCAGTCGGTGAATCGATAGCCACGTTGGCCTTCCACCCGATTCTTTCCTCCGGTAAACTGACTCACCAGCGCAACGTTTCCCGGCACACGATCTTTGCCGATCTCCGCTTTCACCAACCCAAGTTCTTCCGCCCCGTCCGCGGATTTTGCGGTTAATGTCAATGCCATCTGGTCGCCGGATCCATCTCCCGTCAGCTCCAACATCACCACCTCGTCGTCGCCAATCGCACCTGTCAGCCTTACCTTCGTCCTACCGATAAACAACATCGTACCAACCAACCCCGCATTCGTCCCGCCACCGGCGAAGACGTTGCTCTTCACTTCGTTGAGATCGCTCCTCACCCCGATGCGAAACCCAGCACCGCCGTCTTTCTTCACCGTCTTGCTGCGACCGATCTTAACGGACATGGTAAAGCTGCCGTCCGGATTCGTGATTTGGTGGGTCAAGGAATGGATGCTGCGATTGGCAGCATCGAACGCACACTCAGCCCATCCATCAGCGACGCGCCAATCCTCCATCGGGTTAGCCCAGAAATCGCCGCCCAGGAAGACTCGGTCATAAGTTTTGTCCCAGCGATCGAGCTGCTTCAATTTCGCGCTACCGTCCCTGGCCGAGGCCAACCGCTTGTCAAACAGCCCCAGCAGGGCCGCTACGGAGAAGAATTTCAAACTAAGTCGACGCGATATCCGTTCAATCATGCTCCCCATCAAACCGACAGATCAACCCCGTGTAAAGCCGCTTCTCAAAATGGACCTTCCTCCCGTTTGTGGGAATGCGGCTCTCTGCCATGCTCGCCTCATGAGCATCAAGGCGTCCTGTCTTTGTGGAGTTGTGAAGGTCGAACTCGATCAAGCACCTGAGACCTTTACCGTCTGCCATTGCGACTCGTGTCGGCGGTTCTCCGGTGGCGTGGCCATGTCCATTCCCGGTGGAGCGAATCTCACGTTTGATCCCGAACAGGTCGGACGGTTCACGCCGGAGGACTCCCCCTGGTCCGAACGGGGGTTTTGCAAAACCTGCGGAACCAGCCTCTTTTATCGGCTCAAGAAGACGAATCACTACTTCCTCTACCTGGGCCTGTTCGGAAGTGACATTCATCCCCGGTTTGGTTCCCAGGAATACATCGATCATAAACCGGAGTCTTATAACTTCGTGGAAGAGACGAAGACAACCACCGAAGCCGAAGGCCACGAACTCTTGAAAGCTTATTTGGCGCGGGACTAGACTTTTCGTTAGGCTAAGCCACAGCTGCAAACCCGGCAAAAAACCCGCCACAATTCTACTCTGGTAGATTTCGAAATCACGGTGGTGAAAATCGTAGTGGTGTCATTTATTCGCCCAAGGTAAAAAACCAGATTTCCTGGCGACCAAAAATAACCCCCCCGGAAAAATACAAAAAAAGAACCAA
>JBCDHN010000498.1:0-3604 GCA_038749915.1 Verrucomicrobiota bacterium
CGACCATTGCCAGTGAAATCAAAACTATCGCGGCAAGCACCATCATGAGTGCCGCGCCCGATTGCGATTCCAGGTGAGAAGGACGCGACGTCATTGCGCTCCGCCTCCTCCCCCTGCTGGCGCTGCTCCTCCACCGCCCCCGGCGTTTCCTCCCCCGCCAGCTGGACCATCACCGCCTCCGCCAGCGTTCCCACCATTTCCTCCCCCACCAGCCGGACCACCACCGCCTTGTCCGCCGCGACCGCCATTGCCTCCACCCTGTTGAGGCCCACCACCTCGTCCCCCACCAGGTCCTCCGCCCGGAGGTCGCTGCGGTCTTCCCTTTCCGCCGTTCCCGGCTCCGGGAGGGCGTCTGCCTCCGGCGGCGCCATCGCCCGGTCGGCCTTGCGGCCGCTGACCCGCACCACCGTTACCATTGCCCTGAGCCGGAGGCTGGGCTGCGTCTCTCGTCGCACCAGCGGAAGAGGTTGCCGTGGTATCCTCAGCCACCAGTTCCGGAACCGGTGGGATATCGTAGACCACCCGAATGGGGGTGGAACGGCTGGCTGGTTGCAGCTGGAGTTCCACCATCAAGGGGCGGGTTTCCGCATCTTCCCAGGTTTCAATCCAAAGCTCTTCCTCCTCATCCCAAAACTGCCATTGCAACAGCGATACGGCCGGAAGAAGCGGTAGCCAGTAGCGTCCTTCGTCGTCCGGCGCAAAGAATTCGTCATTGCCGCCAACGCGAATCGCCATTTCTCCGTCTTCAGCCTGAGGAGCAAAGTCTTCGCGCGTGATTGCGACACTGTAGAGCGGAGTCTCCGCTTCATTCCCGGATGGCAATTCGTAGGGTTGCAGCCCGAGCACCGTGTCCGATTCCGAAACCGGATCCTCCCCGAAGCTGAAGGCGTCAAACACTCCGGAAATGGTGAGCTCCTGAGACATGGTGCCTTCCTCAATCAACTCAGCCGTGAGCGACGCTTCTCCTGGAAGTGCCTCCAGGGTTGATCGACACAGTTCGATAAAATGGTGAATCGCTTGATCCTGTTTTTCCGCCGATTCAAGATCCGCCGCCGCCATGACCGATTGCCTGAGCAAGCCATAGATCGATCCCGTCACAAGTGCCAGAATCGTGATCGCAATCACTACTTCGAGAAGGGTAAAACCGCGCCTATTCATCACCTTCCTCCTGATAAATCCAGACTTCCGCCACTTCCTGCTCGCCATCATAGGTCGCCGTCGCCCGCAGGACGTAGAGGCCGCTCAAACTCGTGCCACTGTCGCTGGCCAGCTGCAAAGGTTCGATCTCCGTGCGATACTCCACCCCCATCGCTTCATCCCGTTGCACCAGGACCATGTTCTCCAACTCCTGGTGACGCGCCTCCGTCAGAATCGACTGCAGCCCATAACGAATCGCGGTGTCGCGAGCATAATAATTGGCCGATTGAAGACTCGTATCCAAAACCCGCATCAACCCCACAATCGCGAGGGAAAAGATCGTCACCGCGATAATGACCTCGAAGAGAATATAACCACCCTGCTTGCGCTTCATCATTGCACGTAGCTCCTTTCCCTTTCGATCTCCGCAGTCAACGGGTTAAACGTCGCCTCGATAAAGACGCCATCATTCTCAAACTGAACCACCAGCGGCTTGGCGATTCCCGTCGGCTGAAACACCCAACGCCGGAACCGGGCTACGGACATGTCTTCCCACTCGGAATCGCCCCAGAAACGAAGGCGAACCGACATGTTTTCCGGCCAATCATATCGACCCAACAAAATCGGATCGGGCAATTCTTCGTCGCCGAGCGGTTCCATGCTTCCAAAACGCTGCTCGCCCGCTGCTCGCGCCAGCTCTTCCAAACGCAGGTTCTCGTACTCCTCTTCCTGCTCGTAAGGCTGAAAGTAGGCCGAAGCATAACAGCCTCGGGAATCGAACCCTACTTGGAACGGTTGTTGCGTTTCCATCGCGCGTTTTCGAACCAACCTCGCCATTTCCGCCAGCTCCCGCATTGGTTCCTGCGCCTGATGCTCGCGGACGATCCCTTGAATTGAAGGAACGCTCGCCGCAATCAGCAGCGCCATCACCGTCATCGAGATGACGATCTCCACCAACGTAAAGCCGCCGCTCTTCCGCGATGGCGGGAGAGACTCAAAAAACGCGCGTTTCCGGTCAAATTCCATTCAATCAGCAAAGATGAACCTTCTTGATTGACGTTCAACCCTTGAATCCAGTTACCCGAAGCGTGACAAACTCCGAATTTGCCCTGAAGCAAGAATTGGAAGAATGTTAGTGGACTTCCTTCCCTGCTTCTCAAGATTGCGCTACCCGCATGCATCCCTGGACGACATCCCTTATTCTTTTAGGCGCGCTGTCCACCGCCGGCCTTGGTGCGCCCAAGTTCAAAACCGTTGTCATCGATCCCGGCCACGGAGGACTGGATTCCGGCGCACTCTGGTATGGAACCCAGGAAAAAGATGTCACTCTTCCCGTTTCGAAGCTCCTTCGCGACGAACTGAAAGCCCGCGGAGTCGCGAATGTGGTGATGACTCGGGATGAAGACGTCATTCTAAGTTTGTCCGAACGAGCTGCGATCTCCAACAAACAGGATCGACCGATATTCGTCTCCATCCACTTCAACGCCAACGTCGATAAGAGTGTGGTCGGCGTCGAGTCCTACGTCATGCCGAACTCCGATAAATCGCGGGAGCTTGGCGAAACCATCGGCGTCAAACTGAAGGCGCTGGGGCGGCGCTACCTCGGCGTAAAGACCTACAATCTGAAAGTGCTGCGCGAGACCGACCATCCGGCCATTGTGATCGAAGGCGGTTTTCTCTCCAACAAAGGCGAAAACTGGTTGGTTCGAACGGACGATTACCAGCGCAAGTTGGCCGCCGCGATCGCCGAAGGAATTTTGGCCTATCGGGACTCCACGCCAGCCAACGAAGCGCCCGCCAAAGTGATGGTCGCAAAAACCGATCCGAAACCGGCTCCCAAAACCGTTGAAGAGCCCGTCTCAGCTCCTCCAACTGCCACGCCGAAACCGATGCCCGCACCTCCCAAAACCGTTGCGAAGTCGAATCAATTCCGGATCCAGTTCGGCGCATTTTCGGTGTCCGAATACGCCTCCAACCTCTGCGATGACCTGAAAAAGAAAGGCATTGAAGTCGAGATTGTTAAGCGCCAGGGACAAACCAGAGTCTTTCACCGGGTCGTCAGCACCAAGACCTTTCCCGATTCCGAATCGGCCAGCAGCTGGGCCGATCAGTATGTCAAAAGCAAGGTGTCGTCTTCATACGCCGTCACCCAATAAAGGCAACGGAGAGTTACCAGTTGCCGATATCGTCCTCGTTCTCAGCTCCGTCTTCGTTCAGCGAAAAGAGATCGTATTTGTCGGTTTTGCTTCGTTGCGCAGGGTAGCGGAACTGATACTCGTTGCCCCAGGGATCGCGGGGAATCTCCTCGAGATACTGTCGCCACTTCTCCGGTTGCGGATCAGAGGTCGGTTGCTCAACCAACGCGGCCAAGCCCTGTTCCTCGGTCGGCGGTTTGAAATAATTGTTCCGCTCGTAGGCTCCCAACGCGACCTTGATCGTCTGAATATCGGAATCGACGCGCTGCCCC
>JBCDHN010000499.1:0-3599 GCA_038749915.1 Verrucomicrobiota bacterium
CAACCACCTTTGACCTGCTTCGTAAGCAACAACTTCCACGGCCCCTTACGTATCGCAAATTGACCGCCAATGGAATGATGGACGGTGAACGGGCGAGTTGTGTCGCTCTCTCCCAACATTGCGGGAAGAAACGAAAAGGAATCCTCGGCAGCTTCGTCTGGAATCGTCTCCAGCTTGCCCAATATCTCAGCAAAAGTTGCGAAGAAGTCCGTCGTGCAGATCGTGGCCTTGCTTTCGGTTCCCGATTTTACCTCTGCTGGCCAGCGGACCAGAAACGGCACCCGGTGTCCACCTTCAAACAGGGTTGCTTTAGCCCCCCGAAAATCGCCGCTTGGTTTGTAGCCAGCCTCGAACATTTTCGGGATCCTCACGTATGGCGCAAAGCCATTGTCAGCCGTGAAGATAACCAACGTATTGTCATCAATACCGGACTCCGCCAGCTGGGCCAGCACTTCCCCAACGACCCAATCCGTCTCTGCCACAAAGTCAGCATACCAGCTGTACTGCGGGTATTTGCCTTTGAATGCCTTGCCCGGGACGATCGGGGTGTGAGGCGAATTCAGCGGAAGATAAAGGAAGAACGGCTTCTTCGATTCGTCAGCAGCCCGCTCTCGAATGTAGTTGCGTGAGGCATCCGCCCAATCAGCCAGACATTCACTGGGATCAAACGTGACCGAAGCGGCACCAATTCGCTGATAGTCATTGTATTCGTTATGGGGAAACCCACGATTCACGGTGGGAACCTCCACAGCCCGATCGCCGCGCAGGTAGAGATAGGGTGGCATATCCAGTGACGAGAGAATGAAGAACGCCTCGCCAAATCCGAGATCCAACGGCCCGTTTTGAAAGGGTTTGGTGTAATCGACCTTCCAGGAGCTGAACGTTTTCTTTCCGGCATGTTCCTCTTTTTCAGGAATCTCCACCCAATCCACTCCGAGATGCCACTTCCCGATTATCGCCGTGTGATAACCGGAGTCCTGCATCAGGTTTGCGAGATTCAGACGCTCCGAATCCATCAAAGCCGGGGAGTTCACGTGCGACAGCACGCCGCGTTTCAGCCGGCTGCGCCAGTTGTATCGCCCGGTCAGAATGCCGTAGCGTGTCGGAGTGCAAACCGAGGAGGTTGTGTGAGCATCGGTAAACGTCATCCCTTCTTTCGCCATCTGATCCAGCGCCGGAGTGGGAACCAGTCCCCCCGTATGGCTCATCTCTCCCACGCCCATGTCGTCGGCAAGGATCAGGACGATGTTCGGGGGCGAGGATTCGGCGTACAATGCAGGATGGAACAGCGCAGCCAGCAGACATAGCGCGAGAGAAAACGAGGGTTTGGGGGCTGTGATCATTGACTTGCAGGACTCCATAAGCAGGAGCGATTGCATCACAATCGATTATTCCGGCAGAACCACTTGGTGAATGCCGAGACCTGCAGGTGGAAATTGCGCCGATGCACGCTTTGGTAGGTGAGAAGTCACCACCCTTGCCGCACCACCGTTCCATGCCTAACGACACCAACATCGACATCTTTCTCGAAGGATTCGAGCTCTATCAAAAGGTCATTCGCCACGACTACATGGCCCACGCCGATCTGCACCAGGCGGTGGAGCGCTTTTTCTACGAACATGAACCCGCGGGGCCACGATTGCTGGATCTCGGCTGTGGTGACGCCTGGCTTTCGTCAAAGTTCATGCGTCACGACCGGTTTCACGATTTTCATGGAGTTGATCTCTCCGCCAAGGCGCTGAAGGAAGCGCAAAAGCGGCTTGCGATGGCCAAATCCGTTTCCTTCGCAGTTGAGGATCTGGCTGAATTCGTAGGCGGCTCATCGCTAACCTTTGATGCGGTCTTCGTTGGCTACTCCCTTCATCATTTCGCGACGGATCGGAAGGCCAAATTCCTGAGAATGGTTCGCGACCGCCTTGATCCAACAAGTCATCTGCTGATCTATGACGTGTTCTGCGAAACGAATGAATCACGCGAAGCATACCTTGCTCGCTACCTTGGTTGGGTGAGGAAAACCTGGCTTGAAATGAACGAGCGCGAGCACCAGCTGATCGTCGAGCACATTTCCGGGAGCGACTTTCCCGAATCAGCGGACGACCTTTCTGCCATGGCCGAAAGAGCTGGGCTGAAATCACTTGGCGAACGCTGGTGCGATGCCTCCGGATTTCACCGGCTCCTCGTTTTTCAAGCCCCATCAGATCGGGACTGAGAGCCTAACATGTTTCTTTTAGACCTTGCCGGGCCAAAAAAGACGGGCGAAAGGTGCGCTTGTTAGAGTCTGGGATCGCAAGCGTCCCTTCAATCGTCATCGTTCATGGAAAATCACTCCCCTTCCCTGACCAACGCTGATTTGGCTCCTGTTCCGCCGGATCAGCGGACCTGGAAGGCCGTTCATTTCGCGTCGCTTTGGGTTGGCATGGCGGTTTGCATACCGACCTATACGCTGGCCGCAGGTTTGATATCGCAGGGGATGAACTGGTGGCAGGCCCTGGGAACGATTCTGCTCGGCAATCTCATCGTTCTGGTTCCCATTCTGCTGAATGCCCATGCCGGCACACGTTACGGCATCCCCTTCCCGGTTTTGCTGCGATCATCTTTCGGCACTGTGGGGGCCAACATCCCGGCCTTGATGCGCGCGATCGTCGCCTGCGGTTGGTTTGGAATCCAAACCTGGATCGGGGGTGAAGCGATTTTTGAGCTGATCACAGGGCTCGTCGATCTTCCCCCGGCCATTACCGAGCACAAGATCGCGGGGCTGGGGCTGACACCCGGTCAGTTGGTCTGTTTTCTTTTCTTTTGGGCCATTCACATGGCGATCATCCTCTGGGGAATGGATGCGGTGCGGCGATTCGAAGTCTGGGCAGCCCCACTCCTGTTGATTGGCGGCCTCGTTCTTTTGACGTGGGCGGTTCGCGCTTCCGGCGGCCTCAGCCACATCTTCGCGAACACCACGCTTGTTCCTGAAGCAGGTTCTGAAAATGGTCCTTCGATCTGGAAGGTCTTCTGGCCGAACCTGACCGCGATGGTTGGGTTCTGGGCCACCCTCTCGCTGAATATCCCGGACTTTACCCGCTTTGCCCGTTCCCAAAAAGCGCAGGTCTGGGGACAGGTCATCGCGTTACCCGCATCAATGGTCCTGGTCTCATTCATCGGGATTGCGGTGAGCAGCGCCACGGCCACGGTCTTCGGCGAGGTCATTTGGGATCCCGTGAAGTTGCTGGGTCGCTTCGAATCTCCCATCGTGGTTTCGCTGGCGCTCCTTGCCATCGTTCTGGCCACGCTTTCAACCAATCTGGCCGCCAACGTCGTTTCTCCGGCCAATGACTTTTCCAACGTAAAGCCCAGCGCCATTTCGTTCCGACGGGGTGCGATCATCACCGGGATCATCGGCATCCTCATCCTGCCGTGGCGGCTATATACCGATCTCGGCCAATACATTTTTACCTGGTTGATCGGCTACGGCGGATTGCTCGGAGCAATCGCAGGGGTCATGTTAGTCGACTATTATCTGGTGCGAAAAGGAAATCTGGTCGTCGACGAGCTTTATCAGAAGGAAGGTCGCTATGCCGGCATCAACATCCGCGCGATGATTAGCCTCG
>JBCDHN010000500.1:0-3596 GCA_038749915.1 Verrucomicrobiota bacterium
ATCGAATTGCGGGATCAACTTGCCGAAAGCGTTCTTGGAGCGTATGCAATCACCCTCACTTACACACCAAACATGGAATCTACCGATCCACAGCCCTTGGTTGGCATCATTATGGGGAGCACGTCTGACTGGCCCACCATGAGCAAAGCTGCGAGCACTCTTCGTGACTTTGACGTTCCGTTCGAATCACGTGTGGTCAGCGCCCATCGCACGCCCCAGCTGCTCTACGACTATGCGGAGAAAGCCGCTGAACGCGGACTGAAGTGCATCATCGCCGGAGCGGGAGGGGCAGCTCACCTTCCCGGGATGGCCTCGGCCATGACGACCGTTCCCGTGTTGGCCGTTCCTGTGAAAAGCCGGACCTTGAACGGGGTGGATTCATTGCTTTCCATCGTCCAGATGCCCGCCGGGATTCCGACCGCAACCTTTGCCATTGGAGATGCCGGAGCGGTCAACGCAGGGTTGTTCGCGGTCGCCATGCTCGCTGGAAACGACCCTGACCTTGCCAAAAAACTGCAGGACTATCGCGAAGCGTTGCGCACCAAAATCGAGGCAAGCGAGTTGCCGCCGTTGGAGGAACAAGGTTGATCAGATTCCCGAATCGATGACGACACTGCGAACACTTCCTCCGGGAAGCACGGTTGGAATGCTTGGTGGCGGCCAGCTCGGTCGGATGCTTGCCCTCGAAGCCCGCCGCCTCGGATACCCGGTGGTCACCTGGACCGGTGTTGACGGCGAAATCGGGCCCGCTTCCGTCGCGGAAAAGGTCATTGCCAGATCCTTTGCCGACGAAGCCGCCTTCGACGAATTTGCAACTATGGCTGAGGTTGTCAGCGTCGAGTTCGAAAACATTCCGCGCTCCCTCCTCCAACGCCTTGGTGAAACCCTGCCGGTCATGCCCAGCGCGGAGGCCGTCGCGACCTGCCAGCATCGCGAACGCGAAAAGCTGTTTCTCCAAAAGCACGGATTTCCCTGCGCGAGATTTCAGATCGTGGACAGCGCAGAGTCCCTCCGCCGTGGCCTGGACACAATCGGGACCGACACCATCCTGAAGACGGCCGAGTTTGGCTATGACGGCAAAGGTCAGCGGGTCACGCGCCAGGGCGAAAACGCCGAAACGGTTTGGAAGGAATTCGATACACCCCGCGCCGTGATGGAGCAGAAGATCGAACTCGCCTCGGAAATTTCCGTCCTCGTTGTTCGTGATCAGGCCGGCAACTGCCGAAGCTACGACCCTGCCGAAAACTTTCATCGCAACCATATTCTCGACCTCTCGATCGTCCCGGCCCGCCATCCGCAATCGCTCCTCACCGAAGCGCGGGAAGTCGCCGTCGCAGTCGCCAACGCGCTCGACTACATCGGTGTCATGGCGGTGGAATTCTTCCTCGATGGTGACGGCAAACTTCTCGTCAACGAGATCGCCCCGCGACCCCACAACAGCGGCCACCACACCCTCGACGCCTGTGAAACCTCGCAATTCGAGCAACAGCTCCGCGCCGTGACCAACCAGCCGCTCGGTGGAACCGGCCTGCTCTGTCCTGTCGTGATGTGGAACTTGTTAGGCGATCTCTGGCCCACGGAAACGGAGAGCCCCGACTTCTCCCCAATCCTGAACACTCCCGGCGCCAAGCTTCATCTCTACGGCAAGGAACGCGCCAAACCCGGCCGCAAAATGGGCCACGCCACCTTCGTCGCCACCTCGTTGGACGAAGCATTGGATCGCGTCAAAGTAGCTCGAGAAGCATTTGGTCTTCCCATGCCTGATTGAAGATTGAGGCAGGATCCCGAGGCTTCATTGACAGCTTGCAGGAACAACATGGGAGGTGCGGACGTTGGTCATCCGAGCATATAGTTCTGCAAGAGCTGGCTCGAGCCGCCGCGCTATGCAACGACGCTGCGCTGCGAAATCATGACGGCGTATGGACGGTGGAAGGTGATCCGATGGAGGGAGCGCTCCTCAGCTTCGCTGGGAATCCTGCCCCTTCCACCCCTACAAAATTGATTTGGTAGCTTGGGAGTCTATCCTACAATTGAAACGCCCTCTCAGAGAGCAGGCAAGTGCACTCAATCCATCAGTAACAACCTGGACGAACTTCCAAAAAGCAATGAACACGCACTGCCTGAGACTCGCCCCAGGGCAAGATCTGAAGCGAGAGCTTGAGCGGATCACGACTGAAATGCAGTGGTCCGCGGCGTTCATCCTCACCGGTATCGGGAGTTTGACCACGGCTTCAATTCGATTTGCTGACGCAGACAGGATTGAGACGGTAGAAGGCCCACTAGAGATCCTTTCTTTGGGAGGAACGCTTTCCCTGGACGGATCTCACATCCATATTCTCGTGGCAGATTCCGTGGGTGCCTCGCAGGGCGGCCACCTCAAGGAAGGAGCCATGATCCGAACCACAGCGGAAATAGTGATCGGAGTGCTATCTGAATGGCAGTTTTCCAGGAAGCTTGATCCAGAAACGGGATGTCAGGAGCTGACGGTAGAGCATCTGGCGAAACCAGGGTCGAGCGGTTAACCGAGCTGCAAGGTGGGGTCCGTCGCTGTCGGAACAGGTATCGGAAGGGGCAATTCACGGTCCCTGATGCTTCTTCATGAATCGTTGGGCGCAGTTGATCTGGTCGCTGGTTTCCAGGCAGCACTTTCGGCGGGCGCGAATCCAGGCGACGGGATCCGTGCCTTGAGGAATGAATCCGGCCTTGGCACACCAGGCGATGATGAACTGACCGGTTCTTCCGCAGCCAGCGACGCAGTGGACAACGACCGCTTCTTCGCGCTGATGGTGCTGGTCCATGAGATTGAGAAACTTCTCGATCTGAGCATCAGTCGGCACGCCGTAGTCAGGAACGTTGATGTGATGATAGGCGAATTGACCAGGCACGTCCTGACGATTGTCAAATTCGCAGCAGTTCACGACGGCGCGGATGTGGTTCTCCTCATAGATCTCAAACACGTATGGGTCGGGCCACCAGGAGGCGGCAATGACATCTTCCACGATCCAGGTGAAGGGTTCGGTTCTTTCCGGCTGTCCCTTTTCAGGCCAATACCAAGGTCGAATGGGTTCGGGCATGATTGATGAGGTGAGTGTGCAAGGTGGAGTGGAATAGAAGAAACCGGTTTTCCCGGATTGCGCAAAGAGGAAAGCACGGCTCTCAGAATGTGTATCGATTGTTCAATCCTGCTTGCCCGTTCCCGAAAGCCCGAGCAAGGTCAGCCATGCCCGAAAGGCCCCAACTTGTGCTTCGAGCCGGAATGATTGGCAACATTCGTCTTCCAGACGAGGCGGTCGGCGCTGCTTTGGGCAACACTGCCGCGATCGTGATGGAGGGCATGGGAAAAGAGCTTGGAAAGCAAGGGGACGAGACTGATTTGGCTCAGTTTTTTTCCAATACTCCAGCCGTTCTGCGATTGGTGAGCGGACTGGCGGCCGGGGCCGATCAAATCATGGCGGGAGCCATCCCGGGGGCTGAGACAGAAGTTCGTGAGGAGACAAAGGGGAACGTCGATTTTGACCTCCATTGCATCCTGCCGTTCTCGACCGATGTGTATCGGGACGAGTCGATCGCGTCTTCGGTTTCCACGGAGGACGCGA
>JBCDHN010000501.1:0-3589 GCA_038749915.1 Verrucomicrobiota bacterium
CTAAGCCGTAGATGCAGGAAACGCTGGCAACGACCAATACATCTTCACGCGTCAAGAGCGAGCCCATGGTTGAGAGACGCAAGCGCTCGATCTCATCATTCACGGAAGAATCCTTCTCGATGTAGGTATCCGTTCGGGGGATATAGGCTTCCGGCTGATAGTAGTCGAAATAGCTGACGAAATACTCAACCGCATTGTCAGGGAAGAAATTCTTAAACTCGGAATACAGTTGGGCCGCCAGGGTTTTGTTATGGCTCATCACCAGGGTTGGCTTCCCCAGATTTGCGATCACATTGGCCATGGTAAACGTTTTGCCCGATCCCGTAACCCCGAGAAGCGTCTGATGATGGCTTCCGGCTTCCAGCGATTTGGTTAGCTTCGCAATGGCCTGACTTTGATCTCCCTGGGGAGAATATTCGCTGTTCAGGATGAAATTAGCTGACATGGCTGGAGGAACTTACGGTTGAAAAATGTCCGGGGCAATCACGGCTTCATGGCGGCACAGTGTGGCACGATTCGAAAAATCCCTTGCTGAGCCTTCCTAACACCGCTACCAATCTCGCAAAAGTGAACCAACTATTGCAATGACAGGCGAACTTACCCAAATTCTCGTTGTCGGCGTGATCGCCGGCATCATCATGGGCTCCATCCTTGCCGGCAAAGGCTTCGGCAAAATCGGCAATCTTCTCGTCGGTGTGGTCGGTGCCGTTATCGGGTCTTACCTGACGAAGTTCATCTCGATCAACCTTGGATCGTTTACCCTGGACTTTGGCCAGCTCGTTCTCGCCCTTCTCGGCGCCACCATCTTCATCCTCTTGCTGAAGTTTTTCAGTCGAAAGCGAGGTTAGCGCGTTTGCGGCAGATCCCTCACATCCGCTGCAGCGCCGTGAGTCGATTGAAAATCTTCTTCACCGTGGGAGTGAGGCGGGTTTTGTTGTAGAGATCTCCCGCCTGCCTGATGGCCTCGGAAAGTGTCGGGTAGGGATGTATCACTCCTGCCAGGGAACCCAGTCCCATTTCAGACTTCATCGCAACGCTGATCTCGCTGATCATGTCCCCGGCATGAGGCCCGACAATGGTCGCTCCCAGAATTTTGTCAGATCCCTTCTTCAGATGGAGCTTCACAAAGCCTTCGGTCTCTCCTTCAAGAATGGCACGATCCAAGTGTTCGAACGTCTTTTTGATGGTTGTGTATTCGATCTCCCGCTCCTTCAAATCCTGTTCATAGAGGCCAACATGAGCGACTTCCGGATCGGTGTAGGTTGACCAGGGAATGAGAAGGTCAGAAACCTTGTCCTTCCCGAAAAAGAGCGCGTTCCGAATCACGATTCGCGCCATGAAGTCCGCCATGTGGGTGAACTGGTATTTGCTGGCAACGTCGCCGACCGCGAAGATACTCGAGTTCGTGGTCCGCAATTGGTCATCGACCTTGACTCCCATGCGTTGATCGTATTCGACCCCGACCTCCTCCAGCCCGAGCCCCTTCACATTCGGTTTGCGGCCCGCCGCAACCAACAGTCCATCAAACTCAATCGTTTTTTCGGCGCTATCGTGCTCGTAGACGACACTGACAGGATTCCCCGGGCCGTTGCTCAGGACCCGCTTGTAGTTGGCGTTGAGAACAAAGTTCACACCGTCCTTGCGCATGGCATCCTCCACGATCTTCGCAGCATCAGGATCTTCTTTCGGCAGGATGCCGTTTTGGCGAGAAAAGACCGTAACGTCGGCTCCGAATCGCTGAAAGCTCTGGGCAAGCTCCATCCCGATTGGCCCTGCACCAATCACCCCAAACCGCTGCGGAAGCTCTGTCAGGTTGAAAACGGTGGCGTTGGTAAGGTAGGGAGCTTCCGCCAATCCCTCGATTGGCGGGATCGCAGCCGTGCCGCCGGTGGCAACCACCGCTTTCGCGAAGGTCAGCGTTTTTCCATTCACTTCCACGGTGTTGGGACCGGTAAACCTGGCCCACCCCATGTAAACATCGACGCCGAGCTCTCTGGTAAACCGTTCCGCCGAATCCACTGGCGAGATTCCTGCTCGCAAGCGACGGAGCCGTTCCATCACCTTGGGAAAATCTACGGTAACTTCACCGGTATTGACCCCAAATTCAGCGGCATTCCTAGCAGTCGCCGCGACTCGGGCAGCGCTGATCAACGCCTTTGAAGGCACACACCCGACGTTTAGGCAATCCCCTCCGAGCAGATGAGATTCGATCAAGGCGACACGTGCGCCGACTCCGGCTGAACCGGCTGCCGTCACCAGACCTCCTGCACCGGCTCCAATCACCACCAGGTTGTATTTGTTGCCGGGATCCGGATCCAACCATTCCTTGGGGTGGGTGTTGTCGAGCAACTTGATGTTGTGCTCATCCAGAGGAGAAATGCCTACGGAATCCAGCTCATCCTGAGGAAAATCCGCCAGGTTGGGGTCGCGTTCTGGAATCCCGGGCTGTAGCGAGATCTCGCTGCTCGAAAGCTGACCCGGTGCCAGAAAATCAGCCCAACTCACCGCCTGTCCCTCAAAATTCTTTGCGACTTCGCCATGGTCTTCATCCTCCTTAAATCGATAGAAGAGCTTCTCATCTTTGAAGGAATGCTCCTTCAACACATGGTGAAAAACTCCTTCATTGAGAAGGAGATCACCAATCATCACAGCGTCGTCGCGGTCTGCGGCAATTTCTTGAGCAACCAGTAGATCAACCGCCTCGCTACCGACAAAACACTTCGTGTAGACCTTGGGAGGAAGTCCATATTTGCGATCCTCAATCGTGAGTTGGTTCCGTAGCTGTTCGGTAATTTCATTCAAATCAACGTCGGCAGGCGTTTCATTGAGTTCAGGAGGGGTGGAGTCAGCCATGTCAGTTCTGGTTTGAGTTTTTCTACTTGGGGTTGGTGGGAATCCGAGCCCGATCCTTACGAACGAACGTTTCTTTCCTTTGGGCAATGAATGAGTGGGAACACGTCACAAGGCGGCTCCCACCACCGCTTTGGCAACAATTGGAGCAACTGTCCGGTCCAGCGGCGATGGTAAAATGCGCTCGGGCGTTGGATTTTCTACCGTTCCGGCCAGGGCTCTTGCCGCAGCAATCTTCATTTCAGCAGTAATTCGCGCCGCGCCGGCATCAAGTGCTCCTCGAAAAATGCCGGGGAAGGCGAGAACATTGTTCACCTGGTTGGGAAAATCGCTTCGACCGGTGCCGACGACAGCCGCTCCCGCTCTTCGCGCTTCGTCCGGCATGATTTCCGGCGTCGGATTCGCCATCGCCAGGATAACCGCGTCCTTCGCCATGCTTTCAACGTGCTCCGCCTTCAGCAAACCGCCGACACTAACACCAACAAAAACATCAGCTCCCTGCAAGACTTCAAAGAGAGATCCATTGCGATCTTGTCGATTGGTGAACTCCAACAAGGCCTGCTTTTGAGGATTGAGGTCCGTTCGACTGCGATGCAATGCTCCTTTGCTATCACAGATGACGACATCGGCGACCGGAGTGCAAACGTTAGGATCCTGATCGATGCATCGCAGCAACTTGGCAATCGCAGTTCCGGCAGCGCCAGCACCGTTGATGACTACGCTGAGGTCTTTGGTTTCC
>JBCDHN010000502.1:0-3587 GCA_038749915.1 Verrucomicrobiota bacterium
CAAGCACCGCCAATATGCTGCATAAAGAGAGGCCAAGACCAAAATGCTTTAAGGTCCTGCAGACATGGTAGGTCTCGTCCCGAAAGGTCTCAGCTCGCATCAACGGTTGAATGGTTACTTCGTTACTCGAAGCAGTTTCATTTTCGGTTTTCTCATTCTCGAGCGCTGACTGCGGAGAAGGAGGAGGGAAAAAGCTCTTCACGTCTGAGCATTTTTACCTGACTCGCCTTACGTTGCCAAGGCTTTTCTAGCAGTGGTAGAGCACCTTCAACGAATCTCCCTCGCTTTGATCACTATCCACATTCCAATGCTTGTTCGGCTTTTAGGACGACGGGCTGCCCTGAGCCTCAATCAACTACGCAAATCAACCAGGACCTTGGCTAGTAGGTCGTTGACAGGTGTTTTCCGGATCCCAATGATGGTCCGGAATTACAGCAATTTTTCGAGAAGCGCGGATCGGCCGATGCTCGGGTAGAACCTGATTTATTCACCTCGATGATCTCGCGAGATTAGTAATGGTTTTTATAAAAAAAGACTTTGGATTATGGGCTTGATAACCGAGTGAGCTTCACCTAAATCGTGTTGAATCTGCTGACGATTTTGACTCAACCAGACTCGTTACCATGAACACCAAGTATTCCATGAAACGCTTCCGGAGCGGGAAATTCCGGAGTTTCGCGAGCATCGCTTCTTTCTTAGGAGTCTTTTCGATCTCCCTCACGCCTCCGCTCGTGGCCACACCCAACTCGAGGAACTCACCTGCGGGCGGCACCCTTCCATCTGGCTTCACCGAGGTCGGCGGCGTCGTTGCCGATCTTGTGGGAGCGAACGACAACCGAGTCACTTCGCAGTTGCCGGCGAGCAGCTTGTTTAGCGGCTTCTTTGACGGCGGCAGTCCGACGGCTTTCCAAGGTAATCCCGGGACGATCGGAATCCAGACAGGCTTCACGCAGGCCATCATCGATAGCCTCGGCGGTGGACTGAAGTCGATTGGGGTTCGTGTCACGCTTGAAGATGGTGACACCGGACCGGGCGACTTTGATGAGGACTCCAACTTTTTGCTCATTAATGGAGTCAATTCCGGCAACTTCTCGGATGTCGTCACAGAGGAAACTTCGAGTGATGGAACCATCCTTATCAGCACCAATTCGGCGGGCGGCTTTCGCGACGACACCCTCGACACCGGCTGGTTCCTTATCTCGAATGCTTCCACCTTAGGCAGCATTTTTTCGGCCCTTGCCGTGACTGGACAACTCGTTTTTCAGCTCAACGACACGGACGATCCCTTTGACAACCGGTTTGATTTCACCGCCGGCGTCGATGGTGGGCTCATCGATTCCGGAATGGGTCCGAGCGGCACCGTGCCGACCGCAGCTCCAGGTCGGCGCACTACGCGAGAGCCGCAGCCTATCTTTGTCACCAACCTCAGCGCTATCCTTTCCGTCCTTGAGTCAGGCTTGCCCATGGCCATGAGCCAGCGAGAAATTGCGATCGGTGCTGGCCGCAGTATATATCGGGACGTTAATGGCCGCCTCTTCCGCGCCCGTGCCACGGCTGGTGACCTCACCGTCGTCGCGTCCGCTGAGCCCTACCTTAACAGCAGCGGTGACACCGGGATTTCCGGCGAAACTGAAACATCCGCGAAGGAGTCTTTTTTCGACAAGCAACCCGCCTACTTCCCGGAGGAGGATGACTCGCCTTTCAGTTTCTTCGTCGGCACGGATTACAGTCGGCTCGATTACGATGCGCAAGGAATCGTCCCCGGTATCGTGAATGATACCTGGACTGGCCACCTCGGGTTTGAAGTTCCCCTTCTCCCCAACCTCACCTTCGGGCTCGGCACCATCTACCTCGACGCCGAGAATGATGTGGGTAGTATCGGCAACGTCGACGTCGAAGGCTGGTCTATCGCTCCATATCTCACCTACGTTCGCAATTCGTTCTGGGCCGATGCCCTCTACGGCTACTCCTGGCTCGAGCATGACATCTACCGCCGCAGCAGCTTTGGCCCTTCCGCGAGAGCCGACACGGATTCCGGGATTCATCGCTTCGAGTTCAACACCGGTTACAATATTAAAGCTGGCCGCGGAATCGTGACTGGCCCCGTTGGTGCATTCGAGTTCATGGGCGGCAACATCGACGGCTACACCGAGCGCGGCGGCGGAGCCACCGCCGTGCGCACTCCGGAACAGGATTACGAATCCTATATCACCCGCCTCGGCTGGCAGGCCTCCGCACACGTCCGCACCGGCTTCGGCAAAATCATCCCGCAGATTCGCGCCCACTGGGATCACGAGTATGGGAACGATCCAGAACTTGTGAGTGCTTCTCTTGTAACTTCGCCCTTCAGCGTCGTGACTGGAAGTTCCTCCCGCAGCGTTGGGGGTTTCTCGGTGGGACGGAACACGGAGCCGCCGCAGCGAGACTATCTCAACCTCGGCGCTGGCGTTCTCTTCCAGTTCGGCGATGACAGGGATGGCTGGAAGATCATTCTCGACTACGAGGGCCATCTTCTTCGCGACGACCACACCGCCCACTTCGGCTCGGCCCGGGTCGTCATTCCATTCTGAGTCCGCTTCGGCAATTCATTTAACTGAAATATGAGCAAGATGCGGATCATTCACGCATGCTCTGGCGCGTTCAATCGGTAGAGAGTCCGGATCGATGGCAAGCGCAAAGGGGTCGCGGATCACACTATCAAAAGTAAGATCGAGATCCCCAATTTCTCCATCGCGGAGCGTGACTTCAACCACATTTGCGCTCTCGACAAATTGGGCATCGTCAAACTTTACCCACTGCAACGGGCCGTCGGAAGATAGACGGAGGAGTTTAAAAACGCATTTACTCCCGACCCCGGCGGGACTGCTAGGCGCAGTGTGATCTCATCGCCTGAATTTGCCGACTTCCACTTTGAGCGATCCAATTCCATGGAAGGCAACTGCTACCGGTGGAATTCTGGAGACGAATCTTGAAGTATCAGACACTGATTTCTTTGATGCGGACAATTTGCCGCCACTTTCCAAAGCGCGGGTTATGGCTCAAGACATTCACGATGGATTCAGAACATTCAGGTGGGGGAGACACAGATTTGCGCTTACGATTAGGCTCCGGAATTATTGGATGGGCTGATCTCCACCTCCTTCCCAAAAACTGCAGAAGATCCCTGACGATCTTGACAAGATCGTGGCGATGATCAGCACTGATCATGGAGGCACAGAAAAAACTCGCACGTTACACGCCAAGTCATTGATTTCGATTTGCCGGAGAATTGGGGGCAGACAATTTGAGCGCGCATATAAATAGTCATTGAGAAGTCATTCCGGCTTCGGCCAAAAAGATAATCCCGGTTGCTTCACTCTTTTGTGATCATTGCGAGTCTGAAGTGGCGTCTCTTCAGCTACCTTTTTTGTGGTATCTGCACCTAGACACATCTAGCCGAAAACACTTGCAGCAATAACCTCATCGGTTTTCCGAGCGCGCAACATGTCCCGACCAGACCATAATCTTTCCCGCGTTCAATAATCGCTCTTCACCGCAATGGCCCAGCGATCTCCGAACTTGGAGGTCAGGTTGTGAGTTCTGATCAA
>JBCDHN010000503.1:0-3586 GCA_038749915.1 Verrucomicrobiota bacterium
CCCGATGCCAAGGGAACGTTCTCGCCTTCCGTTCCAGACGCGGTGAAACTGAAGCGCAAGTTTCAAGACTACGACTTTGGCTCACGAGACTACATTCCATTTGCCAAGACCAAAGCCCGTGCGACCGCGATCGAGGGCCGCTTGGACAGTTTGGCCAAGGCGGCCGAGGCTGAAATTCCCAAGACCAAAGATCCGAAGGTCAAGCCTGCGGTCGAGCGATGGGCCAGGATGCATCGGGGACAATACTGGGAAGTCTCAAGCCATTTGAAGCACGTTGATCCGCGAACCATTGGGCGCGAGGAGATTGTAGTTGAGCCTCAGGTTCCCCAGATTCCTCACATCTATCTCTTTACCAAGTTCTCCGGCGTTCCGACCGAGCCTCTTCCGGAGAGAAAGCCAGGGGGGACACCGACGAAAAAGCCCGAGCCCGGTCGAGACGTTCTGGATTAACCCAATTCAATCAGGCGCAGAATTCTCGTGACGGTCGACTCCCATCATCACTTCTGGAACTACAGTCCTGAGCAGTATGGTTGGATCGGTGATGGGATGGATGCGTTGAAGCGCGATTTTGGCCCGGAAGACCTGTTGGCAATCGCGGAGGACGTGGGGTTGGACGGGGTGATTTCGGTTCAAGCGAGGACCATCCCGGAGGAAACCGACTTCTTGGTCGCCTATGGAAAGGCGCACCCGTTTATCAAGGGCGTAGTCGGTTGGGTAGACCTCACCAAGCCGGAAGCCGAAGGAGCTCTTGAAGCCTATTCGATGGAACCTCTGGTTAAGGGATTTCGTCACGTGTTACAGGGGGAACCCGACGAGCGTTATATGCTGCGCGAGGACTTCAATCGCGGTGTCGCCAAATTGCACGACTTCGGCTTCGTGTATGACATCCTCATCAAGCATTTTCATTTGCCGCACACTCCGGCATTTGTTGACCAACACGAAGGTCAGATCTTTGTGATCGATCATATTGCGAAGCCGAGGATTGAAACCGACTCTCCTGACGAGAACTGGGTGAGTGGAATGCGCGAAGTCGCAAAACGCAGCAATGTGTATTGCAAGGTTTCCGGAATGGCCACGGAGGTGGTGGATGGGGTTGAGTGGACGCCGGAGCTTCTGTTTCCCTACTTTGAAACCGTGCTCGAAGCTTTCGGGCCCGAGCGTCTCATGTTTGGATCCGACTGGCCGGTTTGTCTGTTGGCCAGCGAATACAGGCGTTGGATTGAGACCGTCAGAGGTTGGGTTGTGCCGCTCTCCAAAGACGAGCAATCCCAGGTCATGGGCGGATCAGCGGTAGAAGCCTACGATCTCGCTTGAGGAATTTGCCGCGAACGCGGCTTGGCAGGGCTCACTGATTGTGGCATCTCAAAGGATGAAACCCCTTGTTCAGATTTCCCTGGATCTCACGAATATCGATGAGGCGCTGGAAACTGCGGAATTGGCAATGCGCGCGGGTGTCGATTGGCTGGAGGCGGGCACTCCGCTGATTCTTGCCGAGGGCTTGCACGGGGTGCGGAAGTTGCGTGGAGCCTTTCCTGAAGTGCCGATTGTCGCCGATCTCAAAACGATGGATGGTGGATATCTGGAAGCCGAGATGATGGCCAAGGCGGGGGCAACCCACGTGGTGGTGATGGCTCAGGCTCATGAAGAAACCATCAAATGCGTTGTGAAGGCGGGGAGCGATTTCGGTTGTGAGGTAATGGGCGATAACATGGTCAGCGATGACATGGTGGAAGGAGCGAAACGCCTTGAGCAGCTTGGTTGTGACTATGTGATTCATCACATTGGGTTCGATGAACGGCGCGGCATTGCGGCTTCCGGGAAGCGGATGCCAAGTCCACTGGATCAGCTGCGGGAAGTGGTGGACGCGGTGAGGGTGCCGGTTCAAGCGGTTGGAGGGTTGAGTCTTGAGCAGGCCATTGCCTGCCCGAAGTATGGGGCTCCACTCGTGGTTTTGGGAGCCCCGTTGACGATTGACGCCGATGCCTTCAAGACGGCGGACGGCGATCTTGAAAGTTCGCTTCGCTTGATTTGCGATGCCGTGCATGCCCAAACTGTTTCCTAGTCGATCAATGAGTGCCGCAGTAGTCAATTTTGCACCGGAGAAAGGCTCCGTCGAACTTCGGGAAGTTGAGAAGCCTGAGATTGGAGATCAGGACGTGCTTGTCGAAGTTGCCAATGTAGGGGTTTGCGGTAGCGACCTTCACCAGTGGACGGCAGATCATTCGTGGCCCGTCAATTACCCAGTGGTTCTGGGACATGAATTCGGCGGCCACATTCTCGAGGTTGGTAAAGACGTGGAAGGCTGGGAGGAAGGCGATCGGATTGTCAGTGAGACTGCGGCGATCATCAGTCAGGAAAATCCAATGACGCGCGAGGGCCTCTACAACCTGGACCCAACTCGAAAAGGGTTTGGCTATGGGGTGGATGGAGCCATGACCCGATGGGTTCGGGTTCCTGCGAGGGTATTGCATCGCGTTCCGGACGAGTTGCCCTTCGAACAAGCCTGTTTAACCGAGCCGTGTTGCGTGGCCTACAATGCGACCATCAAGAATGCGCGGATCGAACCAGGGGACCGCATCGTGGTTTTGGGGCCGGGAACCATCGGAATTCTTTGCGCAGGGATGGCGCGCCTCTGCGGAGCTGAAGTCGCGATCGTGGGGCTGGAGAACGATCAAAACCGACTTGCGATTGCAAAGCAGTATGGTTGCGAAGTGATCGTGGGAGATGCCGAACCCTGGGCTCAAGAACGTGATGGATTGGGTTGTGACGGGGTCATTGATGCCGCTGGAGCCAGCGCGACCTTGCAGATTGCGTTGAAGTTGGTCAGGCCGGCGGGCTGGATCAGCAAAGTAGGATGGGGGCCCCAACCATTGGGATACAACTTGGATCCTCTCGTGCAGAAGAACATCACCCTCCAGGGAAGCTTCAGCCACAACTGGCCGATTTGGGAGCGTGTGATTCGATTATTGGCCAGTGGTCAGTTTGATGTGAAACCAATCATTGGTGGAGTTTGGCCGGTCACGGAATGGGAAACCGCCTTTGAGAAGATGCATCATGGCGAGGTCGTCAAGTCGGTCCTGAAACCGGTCTAGCGGCGGCGACGGCTTTTCTGCAATCGCGCATTCGCCACCCAGTGAAACTGTGCTTATTTCCGGTTCTTCAAACCAATGAGTATTGTACTAGGAAAAGGACAGGCCAACCGAATCCAGGCGCGTCTTGAGCGGCTATATGGAATCGATGAAGCTCCCAAGCTGATTCGCCGCTTCGAAATGATGTTAGGCCGCTATGGCGTGGGAGAAGATGCGCCGGCCAAAACGCCTTTGTGGACTGAAAACGACACCGTTCTCATTACCTACGCCGACACGGTACAAGGTGGAGAGAATCCGCTGAAGACGCTGCGTGGATTCTTGTGTGAGCGAATGAAGAATGCCATCCGCACGGTTCACATTCTTCCTTTTTGTCCCTGGACGTCGGACGATGGATTCAGCGTGGTTGATTACAGCGCGGTGAAGGAAGAATACGGGACGTGGCGGGATATTGAAGACCTGGGTTCTGACTTTTCGTTGATGTTTGATCTGGTGCTGAA
>JBCDHN010000504.1:0-3582 GCA_038749915.1 Verrucomicrobiota bacterium
GGGCGCAAAGCAAATTGAATGGTGGAAGGACTACGCCTGCTTCTCTTTATCGAACTGCTCGTCAAAGACGATATCCGACGACGGGAAGTCAATGCTCTTCACAAATGCGGCGGACTCCGCAGCACCATGCTCACGGTCCATGCCGCCGTCTTCCCACTCCACCGAAAGAGGGCCGCTATAGCCAATATCGTTCAGCGCACGAATAATCGGCTCGAAATCAATGTCGCCACGTCCCATCGAGCGGAAATCCCAATAGCGTTTGTGGTTGTGAAAATCGACGTGACCACCGAAAACGCCAACATCTCCCGGCGTATCACTCCAGCCCACGTCTTTCATGTGAACGTGATTGATCCGGTCTGAAAAGCGGTAGATGAACTCGACGTAGTCAACGCCCTGATAACCGAGGTGACTTGGATCATAGTTGAATCCAAAAGCAGGATGGTTCCCAATCGCGGCAAGGGCGCGTTCGGCCGAAGCGATATCAAAGGCAATTTCCGTTGGGTGAACTTCCAAACCAAACTTCACGCCGTTGGCTTGGAACTCATCCATGATGGGACCAAAGCGATTGGCGAAATCCTCATACCCTTTGTCGATCTGCCCGGGCAGGTTGGGCGGGAAGCTGTAGAGCAAGTGCCAAATCGAGCTTCCGGTAAAGCCGTTGACGACGCTGACTCCGAAACGCTTCGCAGCTTGAGCCGTCTTCTTCATTTCTTCAGCGGCGCGGGTCCTGACGCCTTCCGGTTCTCCATCACCATAAATGTAATCCGGAAGGATCTGCTTATGACGTTCGTCGATGTTGTCGCAAACAGCTTGTCCAACCAGGTGCGTTGAAATCGCAAGGCACTTCATCCCGCTCTGATCGAGAAGCTGGCGTTTAGCATCGCAATAAGCTTGGTCAGCTTTGTCGACTTCGAAGTGGTCTCCCCAGCATGCCAACTCGACACCATCATAGCCAAATTGCTTGGCTTTCTGGATCATTGTGTTGCAGTCGAGATCAGCCCACTGGCCGGTGAATAGGGTAACAGGGCGTGCCATAATGAGGCTTTGGTAGCGTGGATGCCCCGTTGGATCAAGGAAGAAGTCTTTCCGCGCTGCTCCAATTCAACGTCCCCAATTCCCCGAAGATGCCTCCGCGCTCAGTTACCCGTCAGTTCCAACCCCAAATGATCCTCAACCAGTTTCTTCACCACACGCAAAAGACTGCGATCCGACACATATTTCTCGATTCGCGAAAGGGGAACCAATTTCCGTCGATGATGACGTTCTCCCTCCCAATCCTCAAGCAAACCACTGATCTCCAACGGGAAAAACTGAACCTTCCCACCTTTCGCGGTCTCGACGTTGGCAAGGGATTCTTCCGAAATCAGACCGACAAACCCTCCTTCGCTCAGAGCGATATTGCTGGCAGCATCAACCGGACACTGGCTTTCATTGATTGAGACTTTCGGAAACCGCCAGTTTTTACCGCGATAGCAAGTGGTGATGCCAAGACACAGATCTCCGTCTTCCCAGGCAAAGGGAAGCGCACAGGATTGGAGATGGGCCTTTGGTTTGGACATCAAGACTGTTTGGGAAACCTAAGTTAATTTCAAGAAATTACAAGAACGACAACAATTTAGACGTTGCGAAAGCCCTATTTATTGGCGGCAATCACCACTTCAAAACCACTTTGGCGGCCTCACCTTTGTTCATCAGTTCGAATCCTTGTTCAAAATCCTCAAAGGACAATCGGTGCGTAATGACCGGAGAAATGTCGAGGCCACTCTGAAGCATGCTCGTCATCTTGTACCAGGTTTCGTACATCTCGCGCCCATAAATCCCTTTGATCGTGAGTCCGTTGAAGACGACCTCGTTCCAATCAATCGCTATCGGAGCGGCCGGAATTCCGAGCAACGATATCTTCCCGCCGTGACACATATTGCGAATCAGGTCCCGAAAGGCGTGCTCATTGCCGCTCATCTCAAGCCCGACATCAAACCCCTCCTGCATTCCGAGTTCCTGCTGAACATCAGGTAATTTTTCTTTGGCCGCATTGACGGTTCTGGTGGCTCCCATCTCCTTGGCGAGTCCAAGTCTGAACTCGTTCATATCGGTGATCACCACATTTCGAGCGCCCGCATGTCTGGCAACGGCTACCGCCATAATGCCGATCGGACCAGCCCCGGTGATGAGAATGTCTTCGCCCAGCAGATCAAAGGACAGAGCCGCGTGCACCGCATTTCCAAATGGATCGAAAATCGACTGAATGTCACGATCCAGCGATTGATCGTGATACCAGATATTGGTCTGCGGCAACGATATGTATTCGGCAAACGCCCCAGCCCTTTGCACGCCAACTCCAAGGGTTTCCGCGCAAAGATGGCGCCTGCCAGCCATGCAATTTCGGCAATGCCCGCAAACCACATGCCCTTCCCCACTCACGATGTCACCCACCTGGAAATCGCGAACGTTGGAACCAATCTCCACCACCTCACCGACAAATTCGTGTCCGACCGTCAGCGGTACCGGAACCGTGGCTGAAGCCCATGCGTCCCAGTTGTAAATGTGAACGTCCGTTCCGCAGATTCCCGTTCGATCAACTTTGATGAGGACATCATTGATTCCGGCCTGCGGTTCGGGGACGTCTTCCAACCAGAGGCCGACTTCGGCTTTGGACTTCACGAGGGCTTTCATGCCTCTCATCAAGAGGGTTGACGGGATGATTGCAAGACCAAGCTGTGTCATCTAGCCTGAGGTATGAAGATCTGGAGTCTCCTGTTTTTCATGGTCGCAGTCTCCTCTGCTGCAGAACCCTCTCCGGTAAATGTGGTATTCATCCTTACCGACAACCAGGGCGCCTGGACCCTCGGCTGCTACGGAAATCCGGACATCAAGACTCCCAACATCGACCGGATGGCCGCAGAAGGAGCCCAATTCACCAACGCATTCTGCAATAACGCGGTCTGCTCACCAACGAGGGCAACTTACCTGACCGGCCTGATGCCAAGCCAACATGGCATCCATAATTTTCTCCATGCCGGGCGCCTGCAAACCGGCCCCGACGCCAAAAACACGCTGGCCGAATTTCGCTCCCTTCCCGAAATCCTGTCTGACGCAGGTTATGCCTGTGGGTTGGTCGGGAAATGGCATTTGGGAGGCAATATGGAACCTCAAGAGGCCCTTGATGAGGCCTGGATCACAATGCCACACGGAGGGACGAGCACCTTTCACGGAGCCCAGATTATTGAGGATGGTGCGATTCGAACTGAAGAGGAACACCTGACCACGTTCTGGACCAAACACGCGCTCCAATTCCTCGAACAACAAAAAGACAATCCCTTCTTCCTCTTTCTCTCCTACAACGGCCCTTACGGGCTGAGTCGCTTTCAGCTGGAACCCTTGAGAGGCCCGCGTGCAAACGACTACTCTGCTGCGGAGATGAAGAGTTTTCCCGATGGCGTGATTCATCCCTGGGAGTACAACAATCGGGAATACTTCGGCAACCTTACTGCCAAACGTCGTTACGCAGCTGAGCTCAGCGCGGTTGACGATGGCGTGGGAAGCGTCTTGGCCAAATTGACTGAACTTGGTTTGGAGAACAAC
>JBCDHN010000505.1:0-3581 GCA_038749915.1 Verrucomicrobiota bacterium
ATCGTTTTCTCAGGCTCTGGTAGATTTTAGTCGTTTCAGGGGCAGCCACAAGTCAGCAAATCACATACTTTGCTCAGGGCTTGATTCTTAGAGCCCATTTTTTTGTGACTCATTCAATTGAGACCGCTCCCAACGTCGGGCTGATTTGCCGCTGTCACGTAAACCGGTTGCTTTGCCAGCCCAAGCTGGTTTTGCTGTCTCCATGCTTAAACCCTTGGATCGCGAACGTTTTGAACGGAGTCTGCACGAGCTGGAATCTGCTGGCTTGAGGAAGTCGGAGCGTGTGTTGACCAGCTCCCAATCGAGCGGAATCGGCGTCGAAAGCCGAAAGGCCGGGGTGTTGAACATGTGCGCGAACAATTACCTGGGCCTCGCCAATCATCCCAAATTGATTGAAGCCGCCAAAGCTGCGCTGGATCGTTGGGGCTTTGGAATGGCGTCCGTCCGATTTATCTGTGGAACTCAGTCGCTCCACAAGGATCTGGAAGGGGTCATTTCAACATTTCTCGGTCAGGAAGACACCATTCTTTATTCCTCATGTTTCGACGCCAATGGGGGACTCTTCGAAACCCTCCTTGGACCTGAGGATGCCGTGATCAGCGACGCCCTGAACCACGCCAGCATCATTGACGGAATCCGCTTGTGTAAAGCCAAACGATTTCGTTATGCGAATCGCGATCTTAATGCGTTGGAACAACGCCTCAGGGAAGCCCGGGATTCAGGAGCGAAAACGGTTTTGATCGCCACCGATGGTGTGTTTTCGATGGATGGGCACCTGGCGGATCTCCGCGGAATCTGCGACTTGGCGGAACGCCACGAGGCGCTCGTCATGGTTGATGATAGCCATGCCACTGGATTTATCGGACCCAATGGGGCCGGCACGCCGGAGCTTCAGGGCGTCACCGATCGTGTTGACATCATCACAAGCACTCTGGGGAAGGCCTTGGGAGGCGCTTCCGGCGGGTTCACCAGCGGGAACAAGTCCATTATCGATCTTTTGCGACAACGGAGCCGACCTTATTTGTTTTCCAATTCACTTGCTCCATCCATCGCGGCTTCAACCCTCGCCGCCCTCGAATTGATCGGCTCTGAAGAAGGCGTAAGACTGCGCAATGCATTGAGAGAAAATACCATGCTCTTTCGCAAGTTGATGACGGAGTCTGCCTTTGAGATCGTGGAAGGCGACCATCCAATTACTCCGGTGATGTTTGGTGACGCAAAACGAGCCGGCCAAATGGCCGAGCACCTCTTGGACGAGGGAGTTTATGCCATTGCATTTTCTTTTCCGGTAGTTCCCGAGGGAGCAGCTAGGATCCGCACTCAGATTTCAGCAGCCCATTCTGCCGAACAACTTCACCAAGCGCATCAAGCGTTTATCAACGCGCGTGAACGAATGGCTTAGTCTGGAATGGTGCTCGGTACAAGACTTGAACTTGTGACCCCCTGCGTGTGAAGCAGGTGCTCTACCACTGAGCTAACCGAGCTCTTTGATTCGCGGGAAGGAAGCTAACGCGCCTTCCGCCATTCGCAACCTCAAGCCCCCTTCTTCTTCTGGGAAGGCTTGGCGGGGCGTTTCTTGCGTCGGCTGCTTTCCGGATCTTCCTCGGGGAGCTTGTACTGAACGCGAAGGCGATCCAGTTCCGCCACCATCTCCTTGATTTTTGAAGCGTATTCCGGGTTCGAATATTCGCTTTTCATCTCATTGGGATCCTTGGAGAGATCGAAAAGCTCCCACTCCCCTTTTTCGTAATAGTTGATCAACTTAAAGTTCCCATCAGTCACCCCGTAGTGCCTCGCCACACTGTGAGCACCGGGAAACTCATAATAGTGGTAATAGAAACTCTTGCGCCAGTCGTCAGGAGTTTCACCTTTGAAGACCTGGACGAGACTTCGGCCCTGCATATCACCCGGCAGGGGAGCTTCAGCCAGATCGAGGAAGGTCTGGGCAAAATCGAGGTTCGAGACGATGTCATCGTTGATCGTGCCAGGCTTGATCATCTTTGGCCAACGAACCAGGAGCGGAGTCTTGAGCGATTCTTCATACATCCAGCGCTTGTCATACCAGCCGTGTTCACCAAGATACCATCCCTGGTCGGAAGAGTAGATTACGATGGTATTGTCCGCCAAACCGGAAGATTCCAAATAATCAAGGATTTCTCCGATCCCGTCGTCCACGGACTTCACACAGCGCATGTAGTCTTTCACATAGCGTTGATACTTCCACTTGATGATCTCCTCTGGAGAAAGGGAATCACGTTTGGAAAGGTAGGATTCATTTTTCGGATTGTAGGCGGCATCCCAGGCGGTTCTCTGCTCCGGAGTCAGGTTTCCGGGAGCTTTCAATTTCAGGTCGGACTCGCTCAAATGACGGGAAATGGTCATGGTTTGCTCTGCAGCGGGGGACGCCCGATTGGAATAATCATCCCAAAGCGTCGCAGGTTCCGGAATTTCCACATCATCGAGCCAGGTGAGATATTTGGGAGCCGGCTGCCAGTTGCGGTGTGGAGCCTTGTGCTGATACATAAGCATGAACGGCTTGTCCGCCTCCCGCTGATCCTTCAACCAGGTGAGGGTCTTTTCCGTGATGATCTCTGTAGTGTACCCGGTGTGTGGCCGGGTCACCGGATTGCCGTCGTCGCCTTCCGTAATCATCGGAGGGTTGTAGTAAGGCCCCTGGCCCTTCAGGACATCATAATAGTCATATCCTTGGGGAGTAGTCCCCAAGTGCCACTTACCCACCACCGCCGTCTGATAGCCAGCCTTTTGCAGCAGTTTGGGAAAGGTCTGCTGGTCACCGTTGAACTGTTGGCCATTGGTCATGAAGCCATTCAGGTGACTGTATTTACCAGTCTGAATCACCGCCCGGCTGGGCCCGCAAATTCCGTTGGTAACGTAACAGCGATTAAAGAGCATTCCTTCCTGAGCAATCCGATCCATGTTCGGAGTGGTCATTCGCGAAGGGTCGTAGGCGCTCAAGGCCTGCTGACAATGATCATCCGTGAAAATGAAAACGATGTTCGGTCGCGCTTGAACCGAAAGCAGAGTCGAAAGCAGGATGAGACTGGCACAGAGGGGTTTCATGCTCCCACCCATGCACTGTGAGAGAAGGAACGCAACTCCCGGCATTGTTGTGGGGCTCTTTTCTGCACAAGGCTTGACTTCACGGTTCGTTTTGGAACCCTTGGACCTGTGAAAACTTGCCTCCTAAACCTCCTCTTGTTTTGCAGTGTTTTAACCACAGGGTTCGCCGAAATTGCGGTGGTTGACACCATTGCCGTTTTTAAAGCTCATCCCAAAACTGCGGTGGCCGAAGCCACTGTTGAAAAACAGCAAAAGGCTGCTCGAACCATTTTTGTCGAGAAAAAGAAGGAGCTCGAAGCAGTGCTGAGCAAACACCAGACCGTTACCCAAAAGCTGGTAGCGGCAGGAACCAGCGCTTCCTCATCGGATAAGGAACTCGCAAAAACCTATTTGGAACAAGCCAGCAAACTTGAGAAGGAAATTGCGACACTGCGAACGACTCAGGCCAACGACCTCAAAACCGAATATGTGAAACAGAGAACGGTCATTCTTGATGAAAT
>JBCDHN010000506.1:0-3581 GCA_038749915.1 Verrucomicrobiota bacterium
CGCCGATTTTCTGAGCACCTAAACGGGCTCCGCCACGCTCGGAGGCTCGGGGGCTGCATGTTCCGCCACGAGGTTCTTGGCGATCCCAAAGAGGAACCGACTGCCCTGCGTGTATTCGGTGTCGAGAGAGATGAATCCGCCATGGCGTTCGACAATCTTTTTGCAAATGGCGAGGCCAATTCCATTCCCCTCGTAATTGTCGCGGATGTGAAGCCGCTGGAAGATCACAAAAATCCGATCCTTGTATTTCTCCTCAATCCCAATGCCGTTGTCGGTAATCGTAAATTCCCAATGCGTGACCCGGTCCTGACACTCGATCGTCACTTTGGGCGGCTCGCTTCCCCGGAACTTGATACCATTGTCGATCAGGTTCTGGAAAAGCTGGATCATTTGCCGGTCGTCAGCACCGAGGGTCGGCAGCTCCTGCGATTCAACAACCGCGCCGGTCTCCTCAATGGTGGCGTGGAGATTGGCGCGAACCTTCTCGAAGATCTGGTTCAAATTGACAGGCCGAAATTCGCGATCGCCTCTTCCAGCGCGGGAGTAGTCGAGCAGCTCGTTGATCAGTGTCTGCATTCGCTTTGCCCCATCCACGACGAAGCCCATGTATTCCTGCGCCTCCGTTCCGAATTCAGCTCCATACCGTCGATTCAGAATCTGGATGAAACTGGTGATGGAACGCAGCGGTTCCTGCAAATCGTGGGATGCGACGTAAGCGAACTGTTGCAGTTCCGTATTGGTCCGTTCCAGTTCACGGGCGCGATTCTCAAGATCCTGTTGCGTATCGAGCAAATCCTTGGTCCGCTCCGCAACGCGGTCTTCCAATTGATCTTTGGTTTCCACCAACTCATCCTCAATGTACTTGCGCATGGTGATGTCCTGGACCGTCACCGTGAAGACATTGTTCCCCTGAAACTCCGCGCTCGCGATGTTGACGCTGATAGGGAAAGTCTGGCCATTGCTCCTCAGCCCTTCCACCTCCAGCGGCACCCCTAAAAATCGATTGATATCATTCCGGTAGGTTTCGCGATAGTGCTCCGGCAAAAGATTGACGAACGGTTCTCCCAGAAGCTCCTCAACCGGATACCCCCAAATCCGTTCCATCGCTGGATTGGCAAATTGAATGGACCCATCTCCGCGCAAAGCCAGAATCCCCTCATTCACAGAATTGAGGATGACTTTTGCGAGGGAAGAGATCGCGCTGACGTCGATCCGCTGAGTCAGCTCCATCGCCGTTGCCGGAAGAGAGACAGCGGACGTGTGCTCCAGATTCTGGGGTTTCTCCGCCTCCGGCGCCGGTCCGATCACGAACATGAGCTCGGCGTTCGATTCCAACCCCGGAAACGTCGATCGAACTTGTTCACGAAATTCCTGACGCCGCAGCATCGGATTGGCCGCTATTTCAGCCAGTCGATTCTCCGCCTGCAGGTAAAGGTTTGCGAGAACGGCGTCCTGCTCGATGCCGGAAGTCTTCAGAGCCTGTTCAATGCTCTTGCGCAATTTGACTGCGCTGGAGTCGTTATGCAGCTCTTTGAGAAGATGCTGCAACAGAAGCGTCGCCGGACTTGATTGCTCGGTATTACCCTCTGACGAATTTCGGCCAAAAAACATAGACCGACCCTAAAAATCAACCTCCTGAGCTTCTCCACCATTGATGGCTCTCAAAACATCAATATTCGGGATGAGAGCAACCAACCCTGCGGCCATGGTTTGTCGCGGATTCTGGCCGATCCGAAACTCGCGACCAAAGACGCGCTCTAAAAGTTCCTTGAACCCCGGCAGCTCGGCAAATTCACCGGCCAGATAAGTCGGCGTTGTCTGAACGGTGTAACGCTGCTCGCGGGTCAGAGCTTGAAGCGATTTGTTCACCGCATGCTTCACGCGCAACAAGGTCGGCGTAACCGCTTTCTGATATTCCATGCTGTCTGCCTGAAGCGTGACCGGCTTGCCCCGCTCAACCTGATCGACCCAAGCCTCCCAGCCAATCAAATTCTGATTTCCGGTGAAGCCGGAAGACCGGAATTGCTGAACCAAATCCTCTTCACGGGGGGAGAAATCATTCGACTCCTCAAAGTAGATCTGAATGTCCTCGAGCATGTGATCAAAGCCGATGTTGAGGCGCACTTTGGTCAGGGAACCAGTCAGACTGATGACCATGAATCCCATCCAGTCTTTTTCGAAGACCAGCACGGATTTGAGGCTGGGTTCGAGAATGTCGAGACCGAGTCCGACCGCGGCAGCGATTTCGGGCTCGCAAAAAAGGATGTCGCGACAACGAACCTGCGATAGTCCTTCACTGCAAACCTGTTTCAGCAAGGGACTGTTGAAGTTTCCACTGCAAAGAATGCGAGGGCGGACCATTCGCGAAAAGTGCTTTTTGATGACCCGCTGAATGAAACTCGCAAACAAATCCGGGCTCTCGGGAACTCCGTGATGCAAAAGCGGGATCACCTCGATATTCTGAGGCTCACGCCCCATCATGGCCCGGGCCTTTTCTCCAAGCGCGATCACCTGACCATTGGCTCTTGAAACAGCGATGTAAGAGGCAAATGCTGCCGGCTCGGGATGCTCACGGCTTGCCACATAGATGTTCTCGCTCCCCAATGCGACCACGATGTCATCCATCAGGTTATTGATTCCTCCCGAGAAAAAGCCTTTCACGGTGTCCATCGAAGGCATTTTCAATCCACCGGGCGGTTTCCACGCAGGATCTCCGGATTGGGGATCTTGAACCTGATCTGCAGGTATTGGGAGTTGCCGATCGTCGTCCTCGGGCGGATCAGGACTGGTGCGGTAAACGGCCATAGTAGGAATTAGACTTGAGCTTGCTCTGTGCAATTCGGATTGGCAAGTCTCAGTCCTGAATGTTGGTCAAAAGCCCCGTAATTCCCAGAACTTTTTACCTCTCCGACACAATTTCGATCACTTTGACGATCCTTTGGGATTCTTCGACCTTCCAGCGAACGTCATGCCCATCCAGTTTCATGCCGTAAACGCGGTCGGGATCGGATCCGTGAAAGGCCGGGCGGGGATCATGCGCCAAGGTAGCGAGAATCAATGTTCGCAAGGATTCCGACGGGACTTCGATTGCAACTTCCACTTTCCAACCAGAGTCCGGTTTTTCCGAGGCAAACCCGGCTTTTGCCTCAGGCTTGGCCTCAGTCCAGGGCAAATATGGTTTGATGTCGTAGACTGGAGTTCCGTCTACCATATCCACTCCTCCAATTTGGAGACGGCCTGGCTCATGGCCCAAAAGGTTGACCAATGACAATCCCAGCCGATTCGGACGAAAGGGGGAGCGGGTCGCGAAGATCCCCATCCGCTCATTTCCGCCCAGGCGCGGTGGACGAGCCGTCGGTTTCTGGCTTTCATCTTTCGGGACCAAATGAAAGCCAAACGTCACCCAAAGATGCGAAATGGCGTCCATTCCACGAATCGCTTCCGAGCAATCCCAAGGCGTCACCAAACGGATAACTCCTTCTGCTTCAGTAACCAAGCCAGATTGGCGCGGTACCCCAAATTTCTCTTGGTAAGGGCTTTCGATGAATCCGATGGGCTCGATTTCCATGGCGATCTACTCC
>JBCDHN010000507.1:0-3580 GCA_038749915.1 Verrucomicrobiota bacterium
AGAACGCGGCGCAGGTGGCGAAGATGGAGGCGGAGAAAGAGATGATGCAAGCCAAGGCGGAGGCCGAGCTGGCTGAGTTCAAGGCCGAGCTGGAGATGCGCAAGCAGGAAGCCGAAGCGCTCAAGGCGAATCCGGAGTTGTTGAAGGTGCTGCAGCTTCAAGCCTTGCAGGGGCTCTCCAGTGGCGGAGCCACGGTAATGATTGGGCTGGATGGCGAGAGTTTGCGGGATGCGACGAAGTTGTAGTTCGAGTCGCGATCCTCAGCCGCCAACAATGCGTTTCTGACAAAAGGCCCAACGGGCCGAGATATGCCAGCCTAGGGCGAAGCGAGCGTACGAGCGTAGTCCTAGGAAACGTCAAAGAAGCATTGATGGGGCCTGAAAGGCCGAGACAACGGTTGTCGCGACCTTTCAGCAACTCTGTTTTTTTTGTCTCATTGGCTGGGGACAAATCGCGGATCCTTCAGGATCCCGGGGCGGCGGTCGCTTTGCTCCTTTGCCCCGGGCTGACATATGCTCGGCCCGTTGGGCCTTTTCATTGAAATGGAATCTTGAGGAACCTTCTCGGCTTGCTACTCGATCAATCTTTAAATCGAAGTTTGGTGGCTTTGCAGAGCAGCTTGCGGTTGTGGGCGACCCGGGCGCACTTTTTGCAGATGTAATCCGGCCCCCCTCTTTCTCGGAGTTTGATCGCATACTTCTCCAGGTTCTTTTTTCCAAGGTCGCAAAGCGTCTTCGCCATCCCGGAACTATGAAGCGGAGTCGGCGAGTGCAAGGTAAATAGGTCGATAGAATCGTGGGTTGTGAGGATCCTGAAGCTGGGTAAGGATGCAATCTCACTGCAGGCGCAATCGCAGATTCGAAAAGACGACCGAGATGGCTTTAGAACTTGATCACCCAATTGGATTCATCGGCCTTGGTGTGATGGGGACGCCGATGGCAAACCATCTGCACAGAGCGGGGGCGAAGTTGGTGGTGCACAATCGGACCCCGGAGAAGACGGAACGGTTTTTGAAGGAGTTCGCTGGATCCCGGAGCGCCAATTCGCTGGCGGAGGTGGTTCGTGACGTGTCAGGCGGGGCGGTGATCACGATGCTGACAAACACCCCGGCGTTTGAAACGGTGATGCTGGGGAAGGGAGGAATCGTCGAGGCGATCGAACCGGGAACACTCGTCATTGATATGAGCACGACCGGATTGGCAAAGACGCGTGAGGTCGCGGCGATCCTTCGCGAACGTGGATGTGGCTATGTGGATGCACCAGTCTCGGGCGGCGAAGTCGGGGCGAAAGAGGCCGTGCTCTCGATCATGGCTGGAGGTGAACCGGAGGATTTCGAACGGGCGAAACCGATTTTCGAAGTGCTGGGGCGCCAGATTGCCCACCTCGGACCGGTTGGTTCTGGGCAA
Organism: Verrucomicrobiota bacterium; assembly: GCA_038749915.1. Lineage (GTDB taxonomy): Bacteria > Verrucomicrobiota > Verrucomicrobiia > Verrucomicrobiales > DEV007 > JBCDHN01. The sequence continues at coordinate 1,407 of JBCDHN010000507.1, forward strand.
ATCTGCAAGTTGGCGAATCAGACGATCGTCGGGATTACGGTCGCTGCGGTTGCCGAGGCGTTGATCTTAGCAGAGAAGGCAGGCGTTGATCCTTCCGCTGTGCGCGATGCGATTCGCGGCGGATTTGCCGAGAGCCGGATTTTGGCGGAGCACGGCGAACGAATGGTGACAGGGAACTTTGAGCCCGGAGGAAAATCGGCTTATCAGCTCAAGGATGTTCGGGAAGCGCGAGAAGTTGCCAGGGAAGCAGGAATTGAGTTGCCAATGCTTTTTCGCAATGTGGAGCTTTGGGAAGCAATGGTCGAGGAGTGGGGCGGCGAAGCGGTCGATCACAGCGGAATTTTCCGGATGTATCAGGAGACCCTCTAGAGTAACGTTGGGAAGGATTTCGCTTTTGGTGATGAACGATCTTCCCGGGATTCTGCGAATTCGACTTTCGAAAGCGGAAACTCAGCAACTTGCCGAAGAAATGGGCGATGATCCGGGACGATTTGAGGAAGCTTGGAAACTGGTTGCAGATGGAGATGTGATTTTAGCGCCACGAGCAGCCTGGCTCATGGAACACGTTTTGGTGGCACATCCTTCGTTGCTGGATCCATATCTGGAATCTTCGATCGAAGAGTTGGCTCGTTCGACGCATCACAATGGCGTTCATCGCGTTTTGGCGAAGATCTTGAGTGAGCGGGAAATTCCTGAAGCTCTGCAAGGCGAACTGTTCGGAGTTTGTCGCGACCATTTGTTGAACCCGAATTCCGCTGTCGCGATCAAGGTCCATTGCATGGAAATCGCTGCGAAACTCGTGTTGCCCTATCCTGAATTGCAGGAAGAGCTGATCACGATCATTGAGATGCAGATGGCAGGAGGATCAGCCGGGATTCGGTCTCGTGGGAGGCGAGTGCTTCGCAAGCTGGAATCCTGAAGCCAGGATTTATTTTTCCCAATACCGCCGCCAGTCTTCGGGCATGTTGTCCTGTTCAACGCCACTCTCAATGCGACCTTCGAACTCGGGAACAAACGTCGTGCTCGTACCGTAGACCATGATCAGGTCTTCCGAACTGGCGACACGAAGCGCATGGGCGACACCGGCCGGAATCACAACGCCGACGTTGTTTGCGCCCGGCATCTGATCGCCTTCAATGAAGAAGCGCATTTTGCGGCGTGGCATCCCTTCACGCTCATCGATCAGGAACATTTCGCAGATTCCGCGAATGAAGAACATCGCGTCCCATTGCTCTCTATCATAGGGACGGGCGGAATAGTCCTCAGGATTCTCCAAAAACAGCTTTTGAAACCAAGCGGCTGGTGACTCCCCTTCAGGAATATGCGGCGGGTGGATGTGAAAGCCTTTCGCGGTGTTGGCGAACATGAGCGCAGTTGCCCATTGTTGAGGCCACATGCCGATGTCGCTGAGTTTGCCATCCTTTTTGCGTGAGAACTCGGCGAAGTAGCCGCGGTGACGCTGCTGAAACACGCGCCGCGAGAAAATCTCGACTCCCGGAATCCAGACATCGCCGAGTTCGGAGTTGTCGAGAAGCTGGGATGCATCAACGCCAGAAGAGCCTAGCGCAGCTGCCACCTCTTTCTTCGCGTAGCTGCGGGACTCGAGCGATGCGCGAGCCTTGTCGCTCAGCGCACGCCACAATGTTTCATCAGCTTTGGTAGTTTCGGCCATTTGTCGGGAGGTTTAGAGGAAAAGCGACCGAGAATCAAGCGATAGGATCGCGAGAATGGGAATATGTTATGTCGCCTGTTGGTGAACGAGAGGGAGGCGGTTGTCTCGCACTTTCAGTGCTTGATCTTTTTGGACTTTGTCTCCCAGGGCCTTGATCGTCTTTGACTCTCTTTGCCCTGGGCTGGCATGTCTCGGCCTTTCAGGCCTTTTGGCGTGAGAACCTCGTTTGTCGAAGGAAGGAATTCGAACCTTGCGGAGGCATAGGTGGAAAGACATTCCAACAGGGTCTTTCTCCGCCGTCGCGATCTCTAGGATACTTGAGAATGGCCTGAAAGGCCAAAACATGCCAGCCCGGGGGATGCGAGCCAGAGGCGAGTAATGCCCCGGGAAATTGAGGAGCAGGATTCGAGCGCTGAAAGTGCGAGAGAAAGGCGCTCCAAGTGGTTGATTGGAGTTGATGGCCCAGTCTCTCTCGAAGGTTTACATCCATCTCATCTTCAGC
>JBCDHN010000508.1:0-3548 GCA_038749915.1 Verrucomicrobiota bacterium
GCATGCCCTCAGCATCAGTAGCGACTCCTTGCGCACGAGTATTCCATCCACTAGGAAAGTCATACAACGCTCGTTGACGAGCCATATCCAGAGTCTGCGCCAGGGCCGACTGAATTGAGGATGATAGCTCAGCGCCCTCCGTCAGGGTGTTCCACTCTGCAAACATGCCTTGGGGGAGCCCACGCTCGTTCACATGATAGAGTTTGCGCAGGGCGTCTGCGGGTGAAGTTAGTGCCAAATGCAATGCCGCCATTGCTTCCCGGCCTAGCCGCTCCTGGCTCTGGGCTTGCTTAGCCTCTTCGCGTTGTTCGTACGCCTGGAACGCAAACAAGGTAGAGGCAATGAGTCCCAAGATCAGAGTAAACATGATGGTGCTTACCGCCACAATCTCAATTTTGTGACGGCGGGCGTATTTCCGGATTCGGTAGGCCAAATCCGGTGGGCGGGCTTCAACGACTTCGTCGCTTAAATGGCGGATCAAGTCCCGAGCCAGATCATTCGCCGATTCGTAACGACGATCTCGCTCTTTTTCGAGGCACTTGAGGGCTACCCAATCCAACTCGCGCCGTAACGTCTTGCTGAGTCGGGTCGCGTCCGTCTTCCGCTGTTCAGCAATCAAGGTTGCATCTTTTCCCATGGAGATCAGCCGGGTGCTGGGTCGCTCTGGCTCGACTTCGAGAAGGAGCTTTCCGATTCCCATGACACCAGCCTCAAAAATCTCCTTGTCTGAAATGGGCGGAACCCCCGTGAGCAGTTCGTAGAGGATGACACCCAACGAATAGATGTCAGTCCGAGTGTCGATCTCCTGAATCTTACCCAATGCCTGTTCAGGACTCATGTACTGAGGTGTTCCCAGCAAGTCGCCAAGCTGGGTTTCCATGGTCCGCTCGGTCAACTCCACGCCCATCGCCTTGGCAATTCCAAAGTCAATGATCTTTGGGGTCGCCACACCTTCCTGATCTTCGACCAGAATATTGGATGGCTTCAAGTCCCGATGGATTATCCCTCTCTGATGGGCATGCTGGACTGCATCACAAACCTTCACGAACACCTCAAGACGTTCTCTTGGACTCAGCCGATGTTGATCGCAGTAATCCGTAATGGGAAGGCCGTCGACCAATTCCATGACAAAATACGGTCGGCCCGAGGGAGCCGTACCAGCATCAAAAACCCTGGTAATTCCAGGATGGTCCAGCATCGCAAGAGCCTGCCTCTCAGTCTCGAATCTCCGCAGCACCTCTTTACTGTCGAGGCCGAGTTTGACGATTTTTAGTGCGACCAGGCGATGAACCGGTTCACGCTGTTTCGCCACAAAAACTTCTCCCATTCCACCTTCGGCAATGCTGTGTAGCAACAGGTAGGGGCCAATTTGCTTGTCGTTTGGTTGAGGACTTGCCTCCACATGCCCAGTCTCCGGAAACGTTTGCTTGCTGAGAATCCCGAGAGTCAAGCATTTGGGACAGGGCCCCGAATCGGAGGGAACCGAAAGGGGCGCCCCACACTGTGGGCAGGTAGCCGATGTGCCATTCTCTGCCATAACCAGCTCTGATCCTTGCGAATTTCCGTCTGAAACTCAAGACGCAAAGAAGTTTCTTCAATGCCGCGTTCCATTCACACCCCGAAAATACTCCGTAGGGCCTGAATTATGGCAATCTTCTCTCCGCTCAGCCTGGCAAATCGACAAATCCTCCCCAAACGCTCCTTGATTGCGAATTCCAATAGTTTGGAACCCCTTTAGACACTGTCAGTCATGCATTTCTCCAGCCTTGCCGTATCCGCGAAAGTTGCTACCATGAAGGTTGAAACCGAACGCCTCCCCCGAAGCTTCGAAGTTCCGAATGAATGCTTCCCCCACTGGTCATGCACCGAATCGAAAGCGTGCCCTTGTCGTGCAACACGACCCGGGAACACGCAAGTTGATCTGTGAGCAGTTGACGAATTTTGGGTTTGAGGTGGATGCCGGTGGAACCGTGGCAGAGGGAGCGGCGCGCTATAAGGCCCAGCCGCTGGTCGTCACTTCGACGGATCGCGATCCCATGATTCCGCGGGGTTTCATTGCCTGGCTGCACGAAAACCACCCCGATGAGAACAGCCGCCCTTACATTCTTGCGGTTTGCGATCGCGAGTCGTCCCTGAGCACTCCGCCTCAGAATCGAGCTTGGGATGAGTTGTTGACGCTTCCGGTCAAGGGTTCGGAGTTGAAGCATCGGATTCAGGCCATCGGCACCTGGGTTGACCGTTTTCTCGCGTCTCGAGAAAATGGGAATGGTAGCCATGCCCCTCAGATTGACGCAGGAATCGGCGCGACGGCAGTGCCCGTTGCCGAGCCGCAGGACCGTGAACGGATTGTGGTGCGGGCAAAGTTTCCAAACCGTCGAGCTCAAACAGTGGAAGCAGCTCCACAACAGCGCCTTGCTGATGTGACAACTTCTCAGGCGGGCTCCGAGTTCACCGGAGATCCTGGTGTCAAAGTGCCGCCACCGCCCAGCCTTGTGTCGCCCAAAACTGCCCCGGTCAAGCCGATCACGCCGCCAACCGGTCCCGTGGCGGAGCGCACCAGGGCTCGCCCCATGATGCGCAACACCGGGCTGATGTCGCCGACCGAGCAATTCCAAGCTCTGGTTGATAACGCGCCCGTCGCATTGGCCATGTTGGATCAGGATCTGCGTTACCTGGTCGCCAATCGCAGATGGCTGCGCGACTTTCGCCTCGAGAATGTCGAGGTCATCGGGCAAAGTCACCTGGAGATCTTCCCGCAGCTGGCCGAGACCTGGTCTCACGTTTATTTCCGGGCGCTGGAGGGCATGCCCGACCGAAGTCAGCCGGAAATCTTTGTCCATGCAGATGGTTCCCAAAGTTGGGTCCGCTGGGAGGTTCAACCCTGGACCAATTCAGCACGCGAAATCCAGGGCATCACGATCAGTTGTGAGGCCGTCAATCAGGATCCCAATGCCAACTCTCCTTCCGAGCTGGAGCTGGTCGGCCATTCGCTGCTTAAAGGCAAGGTAACGCCGGTAATCAGCCTAACGATGGAAGGGATGATTGAGGAAGCCAGCGAAGCTTGTCTCGGGTTTGTCCCCACCAGCACGACTTCCCTAAGAGGTCAGCACTTCTGGGAGCTTTTTGTGAGTGATCAACGTCGCGACGACATGCGCCTGCAGTTTCTCGCTGCGGCCAAAGAAACGCGCGAGAACGAATATTTTGCGTTCCCGCCGACCTTTGTGACTGAGGTCCGTCTGAGTTCCGGTGGGGACACCACCATGGCGTGGACCAATTCTCCCCGCTATGATGGGACCGGACGGATCAGTGGCGTCGTCTGTCTCGGGATTCCCATTGGAGACGGTTCCGCGTTGCTCAACGATATCGACAAGGCACGCAAGGGGCGGCAAAACCTCTCCGGAGCCGCCTCCTATTACGCGACGGAGCCTTCCGCGATTCTGGAGCAGATCTCGTTTGGAATCGTCCTGCTGGATCCCGAGCGAAACACGCTTTACGCGAATCCTGAGCACCGCCATCTGCTCGGCTATGATGTCGAGACCTTTGACGAC
>JBCDHN010000509.1:0-3544 GCA_038749915.1 Verrucomicrobiota bacterium
ATCACCCGCTGAGCTTTCGGGGCAAAGTGAGGCACCCGTTGGGTTGCCGGTTTCCGCTGACTTCTGGCGAGAAGATCAGTCAACGCCACACCGCCAATCCCGAGCATTGCGTTTCGCAACATTCGGCGTCGGGAGATCTGGGGGAGGCTTTTCATCCGCAAGCTTAAGATGGTGTCATCGAAAGAACGTCTCAAGTCGAACCGAGGTCGATTTATCACTGAAAAATCGACTTTTTGCCGTTTCGAACTATTTTCGGAGCCATGAATCGCATTATCGGCATTGGAATTGCCGTGATTATCCTGGCCGGCACGGGCTATCTGGCAGCGGAATTTGTCGTCAATTCGCGGATTAAGAAGGAAATCGATGCAGAGATCGAGCGCCATCGTGAAGATGCTGATGTCAGCTACGGAAATTTTCGGTATGACCTCGCCAGCAGTTCAGCGCGGATGTCCCAATTTCGAATCGAGGGCAAGAAAGAACAAAAAGGCACCATCACGGTCGATGAGATGATCGTCGATGACTTCAAGCCTCGACAGGAGGACGAAACCTTTCCATCTCTCCTCAGCTTCACCGCCCGGGGAATCCAACTTTCCGAGGAGGTGAATGTGGAGTTGAGCGAGGAACTGAAGGACCTGGGCTATGAGAAACCGCCGAGGATGGATGCCGAGATCGATTACGAATACAATCTGGAGACAAAACAACTCGACCTCCGCAAAGCGGCCCTGATGGGAGATGGAATGGGACGGCTTTCGCTTTCCCTCAGCCTTCTCAATTTCACGCCTCCCCCCACGCCCCCTGAAGGGGAGAAACCGAATCCGCTTCAACTCATGGCAGTTCTTTCTGCAATCTCCATTCAGTCTTGCGAGATCAGCTTTCAAGACAAGGGTTTCACCAATCGATTCCTCGATCGTGGTGCGGAAACAGCCGGCATTACCCGCCAGCAGTTCGTCACCCAAATCATTGCTGACCTGAGAAAAAGCTTTAAGGCCGATGCCAGCACACTCAATCGTCAGGCGCTCTCCGCAGTGGAACAATTCCTCGACGAGCCTGATCAACTCACGATCTCCATCAAGCCGGCTGCTCCCATTTCCGTTGCCTCAATCGTGGCCGCAAGATTCCTTGGAGGGGGAGCTCAAATCCCCCAGATGCTGGGAATCGAAGTAACCAACTGACGGAACCGAAGCGCTACTGCAGGTAGCTCTCAACCCAATAGGAGCGCCACAGGAGATCCTCGAAAAGGGTCGGGTTGGTCGTTTCCGGATACAGGTCAATCGTGCCCGATGAAATCGCGACATCCTCATCCGTGGCCAGGCCCCCGAAAATCGTTGTTGTTCCACCGGAGGAGATACTGAGTTGCTGCTGATCTGCGAGAAGAAAGAGACGCAGGCTTTCTCCACTATCGAAACTCGTGTTGGCGGTAACAACGTTGGATCCTCCGAGTGCCACGATCAATGGCCGTGCATTGGAACCCGTGAAACTCAGCGTCGTTAGAATGGCGGAACGGGCGACAAACGACACCACAGGTTGGTTTTCGACCGCGAGCTCCTCTGCCGTAGATGTTTGTCCGGAAAAGGTCAGCGAAACCACATTCTCGATCACGGTATCGACCAGACTCAGACTATTGAGATCAACAGTGACCACTCCAAACCCATTGGAATTCACCCCGTTGAGATTGACCGACGAACCGCTCAAGGCATTGACGGAAAATACGGTCCCGCCGTTCCGGGCAATCATTCGATTCTCGAAACTGGAAAATGTGCCGCTGTCATTGAAGGGCGCCCAATCGTCGTTGAAGAAAATCGGGTATGTTCCGGACGGATTGAGAGTTGATCCTGCTGCCGCGAACCAGTTGGGCAAATCGGTGACCGTCAGATTGTTGGGTGCCAAGGTGTTTCCGGAAAGATCGGTAACCGCGAAGTTCGTCTGAACGGAGGTATCATTGTTTGCGACCAACTCCTCGGTGGCGAAGGCAATGGAATTGTTGGCGCCGGAATCCTGCCAAACGGCGCTTTTCCCGTGAACCCTGAGATTCCCGGAAATCGTCTTGGTCGAGGTCTGGCGTCGCGATTCAAAAACATGGTCCGACAAACTGAGAGCGCGACTGCAAACCTGATACTCAACCGTCTTCGGAGTGGCCGTGGTGCTCCAGGTTCCGGTCGACGAATCGATGTGTCCGTAGACCGAAATGTCGATCGTTTCGGCATAGGCCTCCCTGTCCGGGCTTGGACTGACCTGATTCACGGTCCCCAGCTGGTTGGTGGTCGAAAAACCGGCGGTTGACCACGACGGCGTGATGATGCGTCCCCAGTTTCCAGGGAGATCGACGGTCTCGCCTCCACCGAAAGCCGTGGTCCAAAATCGCTGATAGGCGTAAGCTTTGGCTAATTGACGGCCGTTCATCTCGCGAACATGCCGAAACGCCCGATCCTCCAGGGAATTCACCTGCTCCATGCGGGCATTCATCACCGCAATCAAGGAGAGCATACCAAGCGTACCTAACGCCATCACGATCATCGCTATGATCGTGAACGTGCCTTGACAATGAAACTTACGAGGAAGCTGGGAAGTCATGACTTAGTCAAAAAGAGTTATTCGTAATTTCGAATCTGAAGGTTGGACCGGTAGGCCTTGAGATCGAGAGTCCGGGTTGGAATGGTCGCCTGCGATCCCCCGGTCCAGGTTCCGGCTGACCAGCTTCCCTCGTCACGCACAGGCTCAATGGAAGCCCGGAAGGTGGCCGACTTGAATTCCATCTCCTGAACCGTCTCGGTTGCCTCGGCCACCTGAACGGTGACCGTGGTATCGGGATCCGTCGGCAGGTAGGCAATGGCATCTGATGGCGCCAATCCCAACATGTAAAGAGCTGCGGCATTCTCCGCCATATTGAGCCCCCGGGTCACCCGCCACGCCATATCCTCCTGGGTGTTCATCGTGAGGGTTAACGAAGCTGCTGCGCTGACGCCCACGCCAACAATCGCCGAAGCGACAAGAATATCCGTGAGGGAGTATCCCTTGTTCCGCTTTCTCTTAAAAGGATGATTGAACTTCATGGTGGAGCTTAGTGAAGGCTTGGAAATGCCGGAATCGTGAACATGAATTGGGTCCTTCCCCCCATCTTGTAATAATCCCAAATGGCGTGCGTAATTGCTTCGGTCGGAGCTGGAGGATCCGTTGGAGATTCCAGGGTTCGGGTGGATGGATCCGGCAACCAGAGCAGGTAGAACGGTTGTTCCTCTGCGATCATGTATTTCGCTTTGTCGGCATCTGCTTCGAAAGGAGCCAATCCCTTTCTCTTGAAGTAGGCGATCATCGGGCTGAAAGCCGTTCCTGTGCCGCTGGGGAAGAGCACATCGTAATAGGCTGTCATCAGCCCATTCTCATATCTCCGAACTGAAACGTAGCTGCCTTGCGTTACCGACACGACATCGATGTCGTAGACTGCAACCACCGCCAACTCAGTTGCGCTCGACCCCGGCGCGATCATGAAAATGGTCGCGTCTTCCGCCGTTGAAATCGTGTCGTAAGCCACGAAAACCGCAGCCGC
>JBCDHN010000510.1:0-3535 GCA_038749915.1 Verrucomicrobiota bacterium
GCTCGGCGTTGATATCGTCCCGGTTTGGAACAAGTCGCATCGCGAGCATACTACGATCGGTTCGGAGCCGGCCACGACCCGGGCAGCAGCCGATGCCGCAGTGGCTGCGCTAGGCTGGGAGACGCCGCATTTTGTTGACGCAGACCACATCAATTTCGATACGGCCAAGTTGTTCGCCGATTCGAGCGATTTCTTTACCATCGATGTTGCGGATGCGATTGGGCAGGCGGCCGATCCGCAAATGGTGAAAGCATTCGTGAACCGACATCCGGAGTTGGTGGGATCGATCGAGATTGCGGGGATTGCCAAGCCCCTGGAGATTTCGAAAGACGATGTGACGCGCATCGCCAATCAATTCCTGCTCGCGGTGATGGATGCAGCGCGGATTTATCGCCAGATTGAAGCGCTGAAAGGGAAGGGGAACTTCGTGACCGAGGTGAGCATGGACGAAACGGACTCTCCCCAGACACCGCCGGAATTGCTGGTCATTTTGGCGGCGATCGCGGATCAGGATGTTCCAGTGCAAACGATTGCGCCAAAGTTCACTGGCAGGTTCAACAAGGGAGTGGACTACGTTGGCGACGTGGCTCAGTTTGAGCAGGAGTTTCGCGATGATCTGGCGGTGATCGCCCATGCCGTTGCCGCCTACGGCCTGCCAACGAACCTCAAGCTCAGTGTCCATTCCGGCAGCGACAAGTTCTCGATATACGCGCCGATTCGTCGTGCGTTAAAAGACACCGGAGCAGGGATTCACCTGAAGACGGCCGGGACGACTTGGCTGGAAGAGTTGATTGGTTTGGCTGAGGCCGGAGGGAAGGGCTTGGAACTTGCGAAAGAAGTCTATCGCGAAGCTTTGGCGAATCAAGAAGCCTTGTGCGCGCCTTATGCCTCTGTGATCGATATTGATCCCTCGCAGCTTCCATCGTCGGATGAGGTAGACGGCTGGAGTTCGGAGCAGTATCAAAATGCTCTGCGGCACGATCCGGATTGCTCGGGTTTTAACCCGCATCTTCGGCAACTGCTACATGTTGGCTACAAGATCGCCGCGCAGATGGGCGAACGCTATCTCCAATTGCTCGAGGAGTTTGCGCCAACGATTGCCAAGAACGTTACGGAGAATCTTTTTGATCGTCACTTGGTTCGGTTGTTTGGCTCGGAAAGCTGATGATTTGAGTGACGTCGAGTTTTTCAGGCAGCTGATGGGTAACGAGGAGAACGCCCGCGCCTCGATCGCGCTCGGCATGAAGCGCGGCGATGACACTGGAGACGGAATCCTGATCGAGCGCGGCAAACGGTTCGTCGAGGAGAAGATACGGGCGCTTGGTGAGAAAGGCGCGGGCGAGCGCGATGCGGTAGCGCTGTCCCTCGCTCAGGTTTTGGCCACGGTCGTCGAGAGACGCATCCAGCCCTCCGCGTGAGCGAACCAAATCCGCTAAGCGAACGTTTTCCAGAGCTTTCCAAAGATGATCCTCGCCGATGCTGAGGCCGAAGGCGAGATTCTCGCGAAAACTTCCTGCAAAGATGTAGGGACGCTGCTCTACAAAAGCGCCAAACGAAAGCGGGATCGCGTCGAGTTGCCTACCTTCGGAACTGATCTTTGCATTCGGTGTCGACCGAAGGCCGGCAACGACTTCGAGAAGGGTTGATTTGCCACAACCCGAAGGACCGACAAGGGCGACAATCTCGGCGGGACGCAGAGTGAGCTCGAGATCGCGAATCAGCGGCGGTTGGTCGGGATAGCCGAGTGTGAGGTCATGGATCTCCAGATGGCCGGAGACTTCGGGCTCTTCGTCAGTCGGGGAATTTTCAATTTCGTAACAGATTTGGGCTAACCGACCGCCCTCGACAAAAAAGCGGTTCCAATCATAGGCCGAAGCGACGAGCGACTTGGCGGCGTTGAGAAACAGAGTGAGGTAAAAGGGATAAACCAAGACTTCGGTCGCGGTCAGCGTGCCTTTGGTGAGGCTCCAGGCAAGGAGGGAAAGGCAACCGGTGATGACGATTTGGCTACCCAACTCGTTCACCCCCATCAGGGCTCCCATTCGTCGAATGATCCGCATGCTGACCGTATAGAGACCGCGCAATCCATGATTGAGGCGCTCGACGATGAGCGACTCGGCGCGGTAACTTCGAATGGTGCGCAGGCCTTCAAAACTCTCGATTAAAAACTGAAAAATCTGACCTTCGCGTTCCCGGGCCTCGCCCAAGCTGGGCGCCATGCGGCGTTGGATCGAGGCGTTGCCCCACGCCAACAACAGCGCAAAAGCGAGTGGCACCAGACCAAGCGGGCCGGTGTGCATCACGAATAGAGTGAGTGCACCCAGCAAAATTGTGAGTTGGTGAATTTGGTCCGGCAGGGAATCCGCGACGAAGAACTCGACGTTGCGCAGGTCACTCGTCATGCGGGTGAGCCAGTCTCCCCGCTGGGCTTTATCAAGCGTCTCCAGAGATGTGCGGTGAAGTCCGTTCATGACCCGGTGCCGCAACTTCATGCTGAGGGAAAGGCGGAGCCACTCACCGAGCAGAGAACTGAGGTAGACGCTGACCCATAGACAGATGGCGATGCCGATTCCGAAGATGATAAGCAACGAGAGAAACCTTGAGGCACTCAATTCCTCCAACCCGGTCGCGGCTTCCGTGAAGAAACGGAGAAACTCGGGCGGCAGCAAATAGATCGCCGAAATCAGGATGTAGGTCGGCAGGTAGGCCCGGTAGCGCCAACCAAACTCGGCGATCAAGTCGCGAAGCATCCGGAAACTGAGTTGGCGGTCGCGAGGCTTCAAGGGTCTGCTATTCCCAAGCCGCGACAAATCTTCGAGCCAGGTTGTTTTTGATTTCAGTATGCCGAGGTACAGCCTCAACGTTGCCATTCTGCGGGTTTGTCCAGAGTGAGTGACTGGAACCGTCCCGTTTCAACACGCATCCGTTTCGTCGAAGGTGTTTCAGGAGGCTGCTGCGTTTCATTATACAGCAATCGTCTCTCGAATCGCGTCGTCAGGGAGACCGCGCAGAGTTTCCTCAAGTCGATCTTCAAGGATTAACCGAACCGCCTCAGCGAGACTCTCCTTGGCGTCCTCAATGGTTTCGCCCTGTCCGTTGGCTCCTGGAACCTCAGGACAGTAGGCCCAAAATCCTCCTTCTTCGGCAATTTCTACCACCGCATTGAACTCTGCTTTCATGTCCGCAGGTTAAGAGGATTCGATCTAGCGCGCAAGGGTACTTAACCTCGCAAAGCCGGAAGTGGAACGGTCTTCGTGACTTGGGTGGACCGAGCTTTCAGCTCCTCGAGAATGGGCGGGATGTGCTCGGTGGCGATTTCATGAACTTCTTTTGCCTCGCCGATGCCGGTGACCATTGTGATGGTGAGGCGTCCTCCAAGGTGCTCGCGAAACTCTTCCAATCCCCGCAGCACAGCGAGCTGTCCCGAGTCCTGGGATTCCAGGTCGCGATCGTAAAGGCTGAATCCAATGCTTTCGATGAGAGCGAGAATCCGGCTGCAGTCAGCCTCGCTGAGAAGACCGGTTCGGCGGGCATA
>JBCDHN010000511.1:0-3526 GCA_038749915.1 Verrucomicrobiota bacterium
GGAAGATTTTGAGTATTGGGCGTATCGTCCGGTCCAGTCAGGCGATGGTGACTCGATCGATCACTTTATTGATGAGAAATTGAGAGCCTCGGGAGTTTCTGCCAACCGCCGAGCTTCGCGAGGCTCTTTGATCCGACGCGCCTACTACAACCTCGTCGGGCTCCCTCCTGCTCCCGAGGCGGTGGAGGGTTTTGTCAATGATCCCAGATCCTTTTCCGTGGTCTGGAACGAGTTGATTGATGATCTTTTGGCGCGCCCCCAATATGGCGAAAAATGGGCTCGGCACTGGCTGGATCTGGTCCGCTACGCAGAAACCAACGGATTTGAGCGTGATAATCCCAAGCCCGAAATCTGGCGCTATCGGGACTATGTGATTCACGCCTTCAATACTGACAAACCCTACAACGACTTCATCATCGAACAGCTGGCAGGTGACGAGATTGATCAACCGACATTGGAGTCAATTGCCGCGACCGGATTCCACCGGCTCATGCAGTGGGATGATGAGCCTGCGGATCGCAAGCAGCACACTTACGATGTCCTCGCTGACAATGTGGCCATCACCACGGAAACATTTTTGGGGTCAACCTTGGGATGTGCCCGGTGTCACGATCATAAAGCCGATCCCTTTACCCAGAAAGACTACTACTCGTTCATGGCCTTTTTTCATGGGGTCACGAGCTATGCAACACCGGGCACCATGCGTTCATGGGCCTCTCCCGAAGAGCTGACCGCGTTCGAGGTTCGAAAGCAGCAGACGCTTGCCGGGCTGCAGAAGGAGCTGGGTGAAGTGGACGAGAACTTGAAGGCTTACCTTTCGAAGACCGGCGTCCTCAGTGATTCCGTCATCGCCAGACCGAAGACGTTTGTTGAAGACGCCCGTGCGACACCTGCAACCTGGGAATACACGTTTATGCAGCCTACCCAGGACTGGAAAGAGGTTGGGTTTCGCAACAAAATGTGGCTCAAAGGGCAGGGGGGATTTGGAAGAACCAGCCCGAATTCGTATCCCACGACAGATTGGAACACCTCTGATATTTGGATGAGGGCGGCGTTTGGATTGAAAGATCTGCCGGAGAGTCTCGCCCTTGAAATTTATTACGATGAGGATGTCGAAGTTTACCTCAATGGCGTTGAAATCTTCACTGCGAAAGGGTTTGTGACAAACTATGAGACCGTGCTGCTCGATCAAGTGGCGCTGGACGCTTTGCAAACCGGTAGAAACGTTCTCGCCATCCATTGTCGCCAGACGACCGGCGGTCAGTTCATCGATGCCGCGCTCCGAACCGCTCCCCAAAAGGCGGGAAATCTGAATGAGGCGATTCGACGAGGCGGCAAGAAGCTGATTACCCAGGTCAAGACCGAGCTTGGGAAGGATCTGATTGGCGAACGCGCGAAGCTGATTCAGTCCATCAACAACACCCGGCGATCCTCAACCGGCATTCAGCTCAATGCGGTCAAGGAACACGCATCCATTGCTCCGCTGCATGTCCATTTGAGGGGAAGCGCCCACGTTCCTGGAGAAATGGTGGAGCCAGCTTTCCCGGGAGTGTTGACCGCCAGCTTTGATCCAACCGCGGCGGTCATTCGTCCGGAGTTTACGACCGAAGCCTCGTCCGGAAGGAGGCGGGCTCTCGCGGAATGGATTGCTTCTGAAGAGAATCCTCTCACGGCTCGCGTGATGGCGAACCGAATCTGGCAACACCATTTTGGCCGCGGCATCGTTTCGAGCACTAGCGACTTCGGGGAACTTGGAGAAGAGCCAACCCACCCTGAATTGCTGGATTGGCTGGCTGCCGAGTTTGTGAATCAGGGATGGAGTTTGAAAAAGATGCACAAGCTGTTGATGAATAGTGAAGCTTTCCTGCGCTCCTCCGCGCCGAATGACGCCGCTCAATACAAGGATCCAACCAACAATTTGTTCTGGCGGGTGGACATGCGCCGACTGACCGCGGAAGAAATCCGCGACTCGATCCTGAAAGTCTCCGGAGCCTTGAATTCGAAGATCGGTGGTCCCTGGGTCTATATCCCGCTTCCGCAAGAGGTGCTCGCGACGTCATCGCGGCCGGGTAAAAACTGGCCGATCACCCAGGGGGAAGAAGCGTTTCGCCGCAGCATTTATGTTCACATCAAGCGAAGCTTGCGAGTGCCGATGCTGGTCGATCATGATCAGGCCGACACTGACAGCCACTGCGCCGTCCGGTTTTCGACCACGGTCCCAACCCAGGCCCTCGCCATGCTCAACAGCGAGTTCGTCAACTCTCAAGCCAAGATGTTCTCGCAACGGTGCCGCGAAAGCGCGACGGATTTGGAAGCTCAGCTGAGGTTCGGAATGAGACAGGCCGTTCAGCGCCAAGTCTCTGACGAAGAGATTACCAAGCTCAAAGCGATGCATGAGGCCTTGGTTGCGGATGCGGGTTTGGGCGCTGAAGAAGCCTTCGATCGGATTGCGCTTCTCATTCTCAATTTGAACGAGTTCGTCTATTTGGACTAGCACTCCTCCTTCCGCATGTCGGAAGGGACGCGGAAGAGATTTCAGGGGATGCTTTAGTTTTCTGAAATTCTCTGTCGCGCTAATCAATTCGGACTGTATAATCCGGATCTTTTGCTAGTTTGATGTCTAACTCAGAGTCAGAGAGTTCAGTCAGGATCGCCGGAGTCCTGGTCCCGGTTTTCGCCATTCGAACAGAATCAGACCTCGGCATCGGCGACACTTCAGGCGTCAAGCAGATGATCGACTGGCTGGCTGGAATCGGGATGAGGTTTCTCCAGGTGCTTCCCATCAATGAAATGGCGGGGGATAACAGCCCTTACAATGCCATCAGTTCTGTTGCCATCGAACCGAGCACGCTCGATGTTTCGCCTGACACCATTCCGGAGCTTCAAGAGGAAGACTATCAACGCATCCTTGCCGGTATTGACTTGGCCGATCTACGCACCGGACCAGTAGACTACGACAAGGTAAAAAGGCTGAAATCCGATTTATTGTGGAGCGCGTTTCGGAAGTTTCAGACCGATCCGGCAGTTCGCGGATCGCAACGGGAAAAGGACTTTCTGCAGTTCTGTCAACGGGAGAGCGGTTGGCTCAAGGACTACTGCACTTTCCGGGTTTTTATGGATATGGAAGGCGGGAGTGAGAACTGGGAGAATTGGTCGGAGCGGTACAACACGATCGACAAAGCGCGAGCCCACCTACAGAACCTCTTGTCGAACGCACCGGATCAGGCTCGTATGCAGCAAGCCTATTACGCCTATGTCCAATTTCTTGCTCACCAACAGTGGAAAGAGGTCTCGCGCTACGCCGCAGAGAAGGACGTCAAGCTCATGGGTGATGTGCCCTTTGGACTAAGCCGATGCAGTGCCGATGTGTTTTCGGAGCCAGAGTGGTTCGATCTCGAGTGGTGCGGAGGAGCGCCTCCGGAGACCAATTTCAAGGATGACGATTTTGTGGTGCGTTGGGGGCAAAATTGGGGAATTCCGCATTACCGATGGGACCGAATGGCTGCGGATGGCTTCCAATGGTGGA
>JBCDHN010000512.1:0-3517 GCA_038749915.1 Verrucomicrobiota bacterium
AAAAGGTGAAGGACATCCGGGAGACTGAGCCGGCGGAAGATAGCGGCTTTCTTGAGGATGGTGCCAAATTGGGAGCGAATGACCGTTGGCCGTTTCAACGGGTTTGGTATTCGGAGAAGTGGGCCAAGGATCGTCACTCCTATGAAAAGGTGATCCTGCCTGACATCAGCATTGCTTACCTGCAGGATACCGCCTGGAAGGATCGGAAGCCGGGTGACTCGCAGGATGAGCTGGCTGAGGATGCACAGAAACTGGCAGACTTCTGGGAAGAACTGCGGTCCAATCGCTCAAGAAACGAGGTAACCGCGAAGATGGATTTAACGACCACTTCAGGGCCCAAAACTCTGATTATTGAAGCAGCGATTGTGGAATTGGTTCCCAACAATGCGATTTTGAAGATCGCGGGAACGGCGGCCGGGCAGGCCGTGACCGGAGGTGGCCTGATCAAGAAACTGGGAAATGGTAGTATCGCCTTTGAGATGCAGGTTCGGGATAGTGAGACCGGTGAAGTACTGATTCAGGCCGCGGATCGTGAAGTGTTTCAATCTGCGCTGGTAGATGTGGCGAGCTACACCTGGTACCATGGGGCCAAAAACGTGATCAAAGAGTGGCAGGAGCAGATGTACGAACTTTACAGTTCACCATTCGACCAGAAAGTTGAAGATGGGCGGCCCATCAAACTCATTGCTCTCTAGAGCAGTTTCAGTGAAGATTGGGGCTTCAGCAAGGCGTTGTGAAGGAGTAGAGCGAGCTCTGTGACTGAGCCAGAACGCAGCTGAAGGTCGAAGATTCCGCTGTCAACAATCACCGGCGAACCCGCACTCGATCCTGACCACAACCATTTTCATCGGCTACAGGTTTAGTGAAAATGCTCCTAACCGCTGCTGTTGTTGGCTGCTCTCCTCCAAAGAAGGGCGGCCAACCAAAGGCAAAACAGTTGGATCTCCATGGGAACGTCTTCTCCGAAGTCAAGAGTCGATTTGCGAGTGAAGATATGGTCAGGCACAATTTTGCCAAGACGCTTTCCATTCGCTGAGACTTTCATGATCCGTGACCACGGATTTTCTCCTTCCATCGATAGAATGGTCCCAGCCTCGAGCCACTTCATTTCGATTCGGCGAGTGAAGGCATTGGCTTTTTGGGCGACGGCCAATTCCGGCCCCTCGCGGTGCGCCAACCGCCACTGCCCACTCATGGGGCCTTGCCGTTCGATCATAAACCGTTGATCACCCAGCGTCATTCCTCCCGACTCGCCAAAGACCTTGTAAAAGGTCGTCCCCACCAGCTCGTTGGCTTTTCGAACCTCAAAATTCCAAGTCAACAGGCCTTGAGGGATGGCACGGACAATCATGCAACCAAGTCTGTCAGCATCGGGCTGGAATCGCCAGAGGTTTCCTTATCGCAGTTACTTGGCTGCGAACTGCAGTCAGCCTTATTGGACAATCTCCAGGAGCTCGACGTCGAAGACGAGCATGCCGCCGGGACGCCCTCCACCGGGATTTTCGCCATAGGCAAGGTCGGCAGGAATCCAGAAGCGACGTTTTTCACCAACGACCATCAGCTGCAAGCCTTCGGTCCACCCTTTGATCACGCCGTTGAGCGGGAATTCGGAAGGCTCGCCCCGGACGACTGAGCTATCAAACATCTCACCGTCCGGCGTCCAACCGGAGTAATGCACCTTGACCGTATCGGTTGACGCCGGTTTCTCTTTCCCTTCGCCGGCCGATACCAGTTTGTGGGCCAAACCGCTGTCGGTTTTCTCTGCATCTTTCGGTGCCGCAGCCACATCGTCAGGCACGGTTGGCGGAGGAGGCGCATCCTTGAACGAGACTAACTCGATATCGGCGACAATGAATCCACCCGGCATCCGTGAATCGGGCAACCAGCAGGTCCGTTGTTCGCCCGTGCTCATCTGGGTGAAGAGTTCGCTGAGTTCAGGCGGTAGCTTGTCGAGTGGCACCGTGGGAGGCTCTCCGCTCGACCGGCTATCCTGCACCAACTGGCCTTCCATCGTCTTACCCGTGAAATGAAACGTGACAATCTGGTCCGGACCAGGAGACTCGCCCTCTCCATCCTTCACGATCTTGTAAGCCACCCCGCCTTTGGTCTTCTCCGTGCCTTCCGGAGGCTTGGGCGCTTCCTTGATGCCGAGCAACTCAACATCGAAAACCAGCATTCCACCGGGGCGACCGCTGCCCTCAACTTTGGGACCATACGCGAGGTCTTCCGGAATCCAGAAGCGGCGCTTCTCTCCCACGACCATTAGTTGCAGGCCTTCCGTCCACCCGGCGATGACACGGCCGAGGGGAAAACTGGTGGGCTCACCCCGCTTCACCGAACTATCGAACATCTCTCCATCAGTCGTCCATCCGGAATAGTGAACAGTCACGGTGTCTTCAGCGACTGGCTTCTTCTCTCCCGTTCCGGCCTGGAGAACTTTTGAAGCCAGACCAGAATCAGTCTTGGCGGCATCGGCTGGCGGAGCGGCTACATCTTCGGGAACTTCGGGCATGGATGGTTGTTGGGAATGCGAAAGAATCGGCGCTGCAATGATCGCAACGGCGGTCAAGAGAGTTGTCAGGGGCAGGATTTTCATGTGGGGGCCGGAGCATCGACCTATCACGCTTGCTGTCAACTACCCCGGCTCGATTCTTCGGGTGCGCCATTCGGCGACTGGAGTTTTATTTCATTGAAATAATCGATTATTTCTTGAACGAAAATATGCCTGTGATACGGGGTGGAGAATGAAAGTCACCGTTCAGTCCGTTGCCGAACGTGCTCAGGTTTCTGTGGGAACGGTCAGTCGGGTTCTCAATCACGATCCCAGTGTCAGTCCCGGGCTTTCGTCGCGAGTGCAGCAGACGATCGAGGATCTGGGCTACAAGCCGTTGCGCAAACGCAAGAGCCGGGCTGAGGGGGAAAGGCTGGCGGGAAAAGTGTTGGGCCTCGTTACAATCGGAATGGATCGGTCACTTTCCAGGTTGCCTGTGGTGACAGAGGCGATGGATGGGATTGTGAAAGCGGCTGCTCGGGCGGAAGCGGGAATCCAGATCATTGATGTTCCCGATCCGGCCTCCGATCCGGCTTGGCTCAAGCGGTCGCGGTTTGATGGCTGGCTCATCAAGGGAGCGATGCAGGGCAAACTTTGGGATGCAACCCATCCAGAGCTTCGAGCGGCGTTCGAACGGCGACCCTGTGTGTGGTTCCACGGTCGTCCTCGTTCAGCTCCCGGATGCGGAGTTGGCGTCAACGACTGGGAAGTTGGGGCGATTGCCGCGACGCAGTTTGCCGAAGCCGGGCACAAAGAGGTCGCATTTTTGTCTCCGAAAAGCGATCACGCCCTGCTCAAACGACGTCAGCATGGCTTTGTTTCCCAGTGCGATGAGCTTGGCTTGGGTTGCCAGGTCGTATCGAGAAACCTGCAAAGCTGGACCTTTCCCCTTGAGAAAGCAAAGAGTCTGGAGGCGGTTGATTCGCTGCTGGGCAGGCTGCTTGAGGGAAGCAAAAACCAGCCGAC
>JBCDHN010000513.1:0-3509 GCA_038749915.1 Verrucomicrobiota bacterium
TCGGTAAGCACGCAATCCAATCGGGAGAGTCGACCTTTGCCTCTTTCAATCGGCTGCCGGGACCGAAGATTCGGGGAGCGAATTGGACCACCTGGTCCTGGCTCGTACTGATGTCGCTCAAATTTCTTCAAGTAGGTGGTATCATCGGAGGGGTGGCGATCATCATGAACATGATCGCCCCGGGATCGGTCGCGATGTGGACAGTCCTGATTGCTCCGCTGGTTTCGTTGCTGGTGTTTCGCGGTTACTACCAACTGATCGAGAAGCTTTCCCTGATCATGATCGGATTGTTTACGATTCTCACGATCGTCAGTGTCTGTGCGCTTCAATCGACGGAGTTTGCCGTGAGTTGGGGGCAAATAGCGAGTGGGCTTACCTTTCAACTTCCCAGGGAATCGGCTCTGATTTTAGTGGCGATAGGCGCATTTGGAATCACCGGAGTGGGAGGGGATGAAATCATGACCTACAACTATTGGTTGCTCGAGAAAGGCTATGCGGCCAAGACCGGGCCTCGCGACGACTCCGAAGCCTGGCAGCGACGCGCAAAAGGCTGGATTCGGGTCATGTATGCCGACGCGATTCTTTCAATGGTGGTTTATACCATCGTCACCGCCGCGTTTTACATTCTGGGGGCTGCGGTTTTGCACGCCCAGGGCGTTGTCCCGGAAAAGGGTGAGTTGGTCGAAACCCTGGCACTGATGTATACTGACACCCTGGGGCCATGGGCTCGTAATGTATTTTTGTTGGGGGCGGCTGTGGTTCTTTTTTCCACCCTGTTTGCGGCCCTGGCTGGGTGGACGCGACTCTATTCTGACTGCCTTGGTCATATTGGCGTTTATGACTTTCAAGACGACAAAAAACGGCATTGGTGGATCGCGCTATTGGCATGGTTGATCCCGGCAGCTTGGGCGATGCTCTACCTTCTCTTCAAGGCACCGGGGATGATGGTCCTCGTCGGAGGAATGGTGACTTCGGTCATCTTGTTGATCGTGGTGTTTGCTGCTTTTCACTTTCGCTATCGGCGACTTCCTGACTCGCTCAGGCCCAACCGATTCTATGATGGCTGTTTGTGGGCGAGCGGGTTGGTCATCTCAGCAACTGCGCTCTACGGGCTGATAATGCTTTTTGTGAAATAGCCGACTTTTGCGTCAAAGAAATGATGGACGAAGTACCAAAGTTCCGGTAAAACGCTGCTGAAACCGAAACCACTCCTCCTCTTCCTCGATTGATGAAACGCACCTTTGCCCATGGCATCCGCTCGTTTTCGAAGGCTTCCTTCGTTGAGGTGTTGTGTGCTTTTCTCGCGATGATTCCTGAAGGAGGGGCGCAGAATTCCCGCAAAATTGACCCGGAGACGGGGAAGCCTTACCTGCCAAAATTTCAGCCGGATTCCAGTGGTCTCACGAGCCGGATGTCGAACAATGCTCCAACTCAGGGAGGAACGGCAGTCGATACCGGGAGAACGTTGCAGCAGTTTCAGCCAACCGGAGCCCCACCCAATCTTGAACCCAAGACTCCTCGGAGAGCCCCGAAGACGCCTGCGCCAACCGGGGATTCATCCAAGTCACCGTTCAATCCCGATTTTGGTCCGCCGGCGTTTGTTCCCAACACCGAGACCGACGGAACCATGGCACCCAATCAGACGCTCGAGCAGTTTGTGCCAACGGGCCCACCTCCCACTTCTCCTACTCCCAAAGTGGTAAAGCCATCGAAGCAGAAGCGAGCAAATCAGGCGACTTCAGCCGCGATTGATCGCGATGTGAATGATTATTATCGATCCAAATCGACCGTCGAACCGCTCAAATTTGAGCCGGAAGGTCCACCTTCGATGATTCAGGATGGGTCGGGCAGAGTGCTTTCTCAGTTTGAGCCAACGGGGCCTCCTCCCCGCAGCAAGCCTGTTAAAAAACCAAAGGCTGCAGAAGTGGTCGGCTCAACCGAACCCAAGAAGCTTCCCGATCGATTCTATCAGCAATCGAATTTCGCACCCGTCAAGTTTGAGGCCGAGGAATCCATGTCAATGGAACCGCAACAAACTCTGCAGCAGTTTGAACCGACCGGACCTCCGCCCCAACTGAAGGAGGAAATGCCTTCCAGACAGGTGGGAAGAACGAAGAAGGATCTGCCGAACCTGGCCGAGCAGAGCGCGCAGCGGCAGGAGAGGTATGATGCGCACTATCAGAGCGAGGGAGCCCGACCCCTGCCAAGTTTGGAACCGGGGCTTGGAGCTGCCGCGATGGTTGATGGCGAAGTGGTCAGTGGGCCGATGCTGACGCAATTTGAGCCAACCGGACCTCCGCCCAAGGTGAAACAGCCCAGGACAAAGCCTCAGCGGGAACAGGCAGCTCCTGCCGGACCAAAGCCCTTGCCGGATCGATTTTATCAGCAGTCTGATTTTGCTCCGGTGACTTTCGAATTGGAGCAGTCAATGGCCATGGAACCCCAGCAGACGCTGCAACAGTTTGAGCCGACCGGTCCTCCTCCCACCCGGAAAGAGCCGAAAGGAGAGATTGGATCGGGAGAAGTAGATGCCGCAGCCTTGGCGAAATTGGCGAGGGAACGCCAGGACGAAATCGATCGCCACTATGAATCTCAGACGGGGAAGACGCTTCCGGGGCTTTCAAATCAGGAAATGGCGTCGGTTGCCTATTCCAGCGGAGTCGAATTGACCCAAGATCCGCGGAGTTTGACGCAGTACGTCGCTCCGCCCAATGCCAGAGCACCCAAGTCAACGAAGCCGAAGGCCGCGAAGCCGGATCAGAGTCTGGCTCAGGCCGGACCGAAGCCCCTCCCGGATCGGTTTTATCAACAGTCCGAGTTTGAGCCCGTCAGGTTTGATCCCCAATCAGCGGTAGTGGAGGAACCGGGCCAGATGTTGACGCAATTTACTCCCACCGGTCCTCCTCCTGCGAAGCCCGAGCCTCAAGCGCCGCCGGTTGTGGATCCTGCGAGCATTCAAAATGCGGCAAAGGATCGAAAAGTGGCCATGGACAAGCACTATCAGTCGGAGTCAAGTCGTCCGCTTCCCGGACTTACTGGAGCCGTTGCGACGAATCCAGGAGAGGTGATGGAAGGGCCACGCACCCTGACGCAATATCAGCCTACCGGACGTCCGCCTTCGACGCCCAAGCGGAAAACGGGTGTGAGGGCGGCCCAATCTGTGAGCGGTGCTGAATCCCCAGCAAAGCCCGAGGAACTGCCCGGCCGATTCTATCTCCAATCAGATTATTCGATGCCAACGTTGACTCCTGATGAGGCAAACCGTGCCAACCAAAGTGGCTCCAATCAATCCGCTACCGGACCAACCACGGCTGCCGGTCGAACCCTGCGCCAGTTTGAGGCTGAGCCCGCCACCCGCTAGCCTCCGAGATAGTGGCTGGCTGCGCCGTTTTGAATTTTAAATTTTGTTGAAGATTTTGAACCGTTAATTGAACGAAATTTGCCAATATGCGGGAATTCGCTCGTTTCAGTCTTGACCTGAACGGGGCATTTCTTTCATAGTCGCAAAA
>JBCDHN010000514.1:0-3506 GCA_038749915.1 Verrucomicrobiota bacterium
CCAAACTTTCCGGAGCCAATGCCGATTGCATACACCACGTGATTGACGGGACCAAAAGCCTCAGCCGCCGCTTGGACCTCGCCATAATCAGAGATATCTCCGCAAAAGGTCTTTGTGATCGCAGAAAGTTCTTTCGAAAGACTGCCCACCTGAGGATCGCGATCAAAAACTCCGACTTCGCAACCTTCGTCGCAAAACGATTCCGCGATTGCTCGACCGATGCCTTGCGCGCCTCCAAGCACGAAAGCGCGTTGCCCCTTCAATCCAAGTTCCAAGGGTTCAGGACTTTGCGGGTTTCTCTGCTCCCGGCTGGACGATGTCCGCCGCGGCACGCAATTCATCGACCAGATCCTTCATGTGCTGGGACTTGCGCGCCTGACTGAGGTGCTGAGCAATGCGAGGGCTGATCTCTTCCAGCGTGAACTCTTTCGCCTCGGTGCGCTCTTCCACTTTGATGATGTGGAACCCGAAGTTGGTCTTCACCACTTCGCCGACCTCTCCAATTTTCTGAGTAAAGGCAGCCTCTTCGAAGGGTGGCACCATGTCTCCGCGACCAAACTGGCCCAGATCACCTCCGCGAGGTCCGCTTGGACCCTCCGATTTTTGAGCAGCTACCGTTCCAAAATCAAGCTTGGGGTCCTTCAACAGTTCCTGGCGAATTTTCTCGGCTTCAGCCTTTTTGGAATCGAGCGCAGCGGGATCGGTAATTCCCTCGGTCTTGATGAGGATGTGGCGGGCGCGCACGGACTCTGCCTGCTTCATCTCCGCTTTGTTCTCCTCAAAGAATGCCGCGATCTCCTCCGCTGTTGGCTTTGGCACGTCAGCCATTTCCTTGTCTGCCAGCTTCATGATGAGGAGATTTTCGCGGACATCCTTGGTAAATCGGTCCTTGGAAATGCGGGCTTCCTTCAGAAAATCTTCCACCGAGCTGCCGGGCAGATTTTGATTGGCGACTTCAGTCATGGCTTCTTCCAATTCTGCGGCCTCAACTTTCAAGCCATCTCTCTGTGCGGCATTGACCAGGAGGACCTTTCCGATCATTTCATTGATCACTCCTTTCTGGATTTGTTGGAGCATTGCCTGCGCTTGTTCCGGCGGAAACTGCGAGAGCCGCTGGCCGTAATTGCGAGCGATCTGGTCGCCCACCGCACTGCGCATGATGGGAGTGCCATCGACCGTCAAAATGACTTGGTCCTGGGGAGGAGGAGCAGGCTTCTCATCTTGCGCAATCGAGGAGCAAAGCAGCAAAAGAGAGAAGAAAAGAGCGAGGGAGGTTTTCATGGATGGCTAGCCGGAAGACTCGCCCCGCGCATGGCAAGATGCAAGCAGTGGGTTAAAACGCCATATTCGGTTGCCGCCTGCATTTCCCTCTCTCAACATGGCTTCTGAAAATCATCAATTCCCATGAAAGCTCCACTTTTCGTTAAAGTTCTGTTGCCACTTTTTGTTCTCGCCGTCTTCGGCCTTGCCACGGGTCAGGAGGAATCCAAGCCCGGCCCGCTCAAGGTGCTCCTGATCGCCGGAGGCTGTTGCCACGACTATGCGGCCCAGCATCTCGTGCTCGAGGCAGGAATCGAGGAGCGTCTCAACGCTGAAGTGACCGCGATCTTCAATCCCGACAAATCGACAGAGGCTCGCTTTGAGATCTACGAAAGCGAAAACTGGGCCGATGGCTACGACGTGGTGATTCACGATGAGTGCACCGCCAAGGTTACGGATAAGGACTACGTGAATCGAATCCTCAATGCCCACAAGGAAGGAACTCCCGTGGTCAATCTCCATTGCGCGATGCACAGCTACCGTTGGGGCGATTTTAAGAATCCGGTAGCCGAGGGCGCTGACAACGCGGGGTGGTATGAGATGATTGGGCTGCAGAGTTCCGGTCACGGCCCCCAATCACCCATTGACGTCACCTTCTCTGAAACACCTCATCCCATCACCATGGGGCTCGAAAATTGGACCACGATCAATGAGGAGCTTTACAATAACGTTCAGATTTACGACGGAACGCAGGTTCTTGCCAATGGCTTCCAGCTTCAGATGCCCCGCGTCAAAAAAGGCCAGAAGCCGGATCCCAACGCCAAGCCCAAGGAAGCGAACGCAGCCGTTGCCTGGGTCAACGAATACGGTCCCAACAAAACGCGAATTGTCAGCACAAGCCTCGGTCATAACACCGAGACGGTTGCGGATGATCGCTACCTCGCCTTCGTAGCCCGTGGTATTCTTTGGGCGACCGGCAACCTCGACGACGAAGGGCAGCCGGCGGCGGGCTACGTCAAATAGCTGCCAGGTGTTGAGCTGTTTCCTATCGCTTTCATTCGGTCAGGGAAGGAGCTAGGTTGCTGAATTCAGACAATGCCGGAAACGCCGCCAAAGAACACGTCCCAAGCCGATCGCCCTCGCGAAGAGCCCGAAGTCGCTCGCTTCGCCGTCGTTGGTCGTGTGAACAAGGGAAAGTCGTCGATCCTGGCGACGTTGGTGGAGGACGCCGACAACGCGAAAATTCGAATCAGCAACACCCCGGGCGAAACAACACGGGTGTACTCCATTCCCCTGGTGCTCCAGGGGCAGACGCTGCTGGAGTTCCTCGATACACCGGGTTTCAATCGCGCCCGGAAAGCGCTGGATTGGCTCCAGAAACGGCATCGCAAATCTCCGAACGAGCCCAAGATCGAAGCCGTCCGTGCATTTGTTGAGGCGCATCGAAACAAAAACGCCTTCCAGGATGAAGTGCTGCTTCTGGAACCGGTTCTGGAAGGAGCAGGCATCCTCTACGTCGTCGATGCTTCAAAGCCTTTTCGGCCCGATTTCACAGCTGAGATGGAGATTCTGCGCTGGACGGGACGGCCACGAATGGCTGTGATTAATCAAATCACCGAAGAGTCGGATTTCAGCGATGAATGGAGACAACATCTCGGCGAATACTTCAATCTCACGCGAGAATTCAATGCTCATCATGCAAGATTTCAGGAACGGATTCGTTTGTTGAAATCCCTCCTCGAAATTGACGAAACGGCGCGAAAACGGATCGAAAAGACCGTGCAAATGCTGGAACGGGAATGGACTCAGCGCCGGGGGCGATGTTCGGACGTAATCATGGACATGATCGAAGCCTGCATTTCTCATCGGGCCAGCAAGACGCTGTCCCAGGAAGACTCGACCCGTGATTACCGCAAGGAGGAGATCGCCGAGGAGCTCAAGGTCGACTACTTGAAAGCGATTCAAGATATGGAGGCGGCCTATCACAAGCAGATGGTGTCGCTCTATCGCCATAATGATTATGAAGTGACCTCTGACGACTCCTTCTCAAGAGCGGCAGGAGATCTGGACAGCGAGGAAACGTGGGAGGTGTTTGGACTCAACAAGTGGCAGCTCGGAATCGCCGGCACCTTGGCCGGGGCCGCCTCCGGTGGAGCCGTGGATGTTGCCTCCGGCGGATCGACGGGAGGGATCGCCGCCATCCTCGGTGGAATTGCCGGCCTCGGGGCCAGCATGTTGAAAGGGAA
>JBCDHN010000515.1:0-3490 GCA_038749915.1 Verrucomicrobiota bacterium
CCTGAAAGAAGTTGGCAGCCCAATGATTGACGCCGTCAGGTATGTCTGTAGCCGACACTACCCTGTCGTACTCTTTGCTTATGGATCTTCTTTCAATGCGTTTAGGATCACAACTAGAAGGACTCGTGATCTACAGGAGAGAGACTGGACTATGGAGTTTTCCTGGAGCCCGGCAGATGACGGGTTCCGCTTCTCCCTCTGGGAGGGCACATCAAGAGGATTTGTAGCGCTGCATCGAAGAGTTTGTGAGTTTCCAGATTTTGAAAACGCGATCGATGAATTGATAGGACAAATGGCTGGAATCGACTGCTCACAACCGAAGACGGGCGAGCCGAACAAGACGCAGGACACCAAGACCTGACCCGCTGCGAGACAATCGCACAATGTTTGCTCGAACCATTAACCAGCAATCAACGCTCGCCCTCCGGTCAGATCTGGGTCACTCTTGACGTTCGATTTAAAGTAGGGATCAGAAAATGATCATCGAAACGATAGAAAGAACTCTCATCTACGCAGGCCTCCTCTTCCTTCCCGGCATCCTCTCTGGAAGTGATCCGCCGAACGTGGTCATTTTTTTCACCGACGATCAGGGTACGCTCGATGCCAATTGCTATGGATCGACCGATCTCTACACGCCAACCATCGACGAGCTCGCGGCGACCGGTGTCCGTTTCACCCAGGCTTACTCCCACCTCTACTGTTGTCCGGCGCGGGCCATGCTCCTAACCGGCCGCCACCCGCAACGCACTGGTATTCACGACTGGGCACAGAACCGCCCCAACGACCGGAGCAAAACCGTGCTGGCGCGCCGGGAGGTCACCCTCGCGGAAGCTCTCCGCGACGCGGGTTACCAAACCGCGCTGTTCGGAAAATGGCACTTGGGAGCGGACGATGATTTCGAGCCGACCGAGCACGGTTTTGATGAATTTTTTGGTCACCGCAGCGGCTTCATCGACAACTACCTTCATCACTTTCTTCACGGCAAAGGCTTCCACGATCTCTATGAGGGCAAAAAGGAGATTCATCGCAAGGGCGAATACTTTCCAGAATTGGTCACCGGTCGGGCTCTCGATTTCATCGAGAGAAATCAGAGCCAGCCGTTCTTCCTCTACTTTGCCTCCAACCTTCCCCATTACCCCGAACAGGCCGACCCGAAATTCGACAAGCGTTACGAGCATCTTGAGATGCCGCGGCGCGATTACGCCAAAACGATCTCCACGGTGGATGATCACATGGGGCGGGTTCTTCGAAAGCTGGAGGAACTGGGACTGCGCGAGAAGACCATCATCGTCTTTCAGTCCGACAACGGACACTCTGCTGAAGATTACCAGATCAGCCACCCGGAACACGCCAGTGGGCTGCCTCTCGGGCACAACTACGGTCCCAACAAGGGCAGCGGAAACACCGGCAAATGGATCGGCCAGAAAGGCACGTTCTTTGAGGGTGGCATCCGTGTTCCAGCGATCGTCAGTTACCCGGCGGTATTCCCCCGGGGAGGTGTGCGTGATCAGCTGATCACCGCGATGGATTGGATGCCGACGGTACTGAACCTTTGCGGGGTGAAGCGTCCGGATCTGGATTTCGACGGCCACGACCTCTCATCAGTGATTCAAGAAAACGCTGCGTCACCCAACAGAGTAATGCACTGGCATTGGGCCACCCTCTGGGCCGTCCGCGAAGGGGATTGGAAACTTGTGCAAAACCGAAGTGTTCCGCTCGCCCTCTATAACCTCGCCGATAACGAACCGGAACAGGTCGATCACCTGACCAATCAGCCTGCCATGGTATCGCGACTTCAGTCGCTTCACGAAGATTGGTTGACTGAGGTCATGCCGGAGCCTGACCTCACCGTTTTGAAGCTCCCCGAGGCCAAAGCCCCGGGCGTGGTGGTCCATAGCGGGAAAAAGCCGTTCGAAGCATGGTTGTTTGAGGGAGAGGGTGCCGGCCTGGAGATCACGGACAAGGATCTCACTCCGCTGTCGGAGAGCGGCTTCATCCTCAAGGTGAATGCCAAGGTGGATCGAGTCGAAGGAATGCTCTTCCAGTGTGGAGAGCCAGAAAATGGGGTGGCGTTGCGGATGGAAGACCAGCACCTCGCCTTCGCGATCACCTTGGATGGCGAAACCACATCGCTCCGTTCTCCCGAACCATTGATCCCCACCGGATGGTGTGCGGTGACCGCGGAAGTCGATACCGATGGGCACCTGTATTTGGCGGTGAAAGACCAGGATCCTGTCCACGTTGGTGGTCCTGGCGATCTCACCGCGGCGCTGTCCGGCCCCGTCCGAATCGGCGATCACTTCACGGGACGCATCAAAAACCTGGAAGTCATCATGCCACGCAGGTCTCTTTTGGAGCGGTAATCCTGTCAAACACGCTTCCCAGACCATGAAAACACCGATCATTGCCATCACTCTCGCCATTTTGGGTTTATTCGCCCACACCAACGCTGCCGAAACCATCAACGTCCTCATCTGGGATGAACGTCAGGACAAGCAGGCTGAAGCGTACGAAAACTATCTCGGGAACGAAATCGCGAAACGGCTTCAACCCATGGAAGAGGATTTCGAGATCCGATCGGTCGGAATTGACGATCCCGAGCAGGGACTCACGGCAGAGAACCTGGACTGGGCCAATGTCGTCATCTGGTGGGGGCACGTCCGCCATTGGGAAATATCCCCGGAGACTGCCCAACGAAAAATCATCAAGCGGCTCAAGCAAGGCAATCTCGATCTGATCTTTCTTCACTCCGCGCACTGGGCGACTCCCTTCATGGAAGCGATGAACGAGCGAACCATGGTCGATGCCCGGGTGAGATATCCCGACCCTGAGAAAGGGAAGCCGGTGGAGTTCGAGTTCATCCTGCCGCCCGGTCGCAACCCGCCTTCTCGCGATTCCATCGTCACTCCGGCCTATCTCTCCCTGAAACGGGGGCAAAACGTGGCGACGGTGCGAGTTGATCTTCCCAACTGCTGTTTCCCCTCCTACCGGCCGGACTACGGGCCGAGCGAATTGTCCGTTCTCCAACCAGATCATCCCATCGCGACGGGGATTCCCCGGAGGCTAACCATCCCGATGACCGAAATGTACGACGAACCCTTCCATATCCCCGATCCTGATGAGGTAATCTTCCGGGAAGACTGGGAGGGAGGCGAGCACTTTCGCAGTGGCATGCTCTGGAACATCGGCAAAGGCCAGGTGTTCTATTTCCGTCCCGGCCACGAAACCTACTCGATCTTCAAACAGTTGGAGATGATCCAGATTCTAGGCAATGCCTGTCGCTGGATGGCAGCCGAGTGAGGATAATTTCTTCATCCGCGCGGTTAGCTTGAGAGAGCAACAGAAAGGTGTCAGACAGGAATGCCACGTAGATAAGGGCGAGTATCGTGAGAAGAGAGTAGCGAAACTGTTAGGATAGAGTGGCGGAAAAACCCTGCCCGGATTACTCTTGGGTGTGAAACAAAAAGCACCGTTTTTGGCAGGGTTTTCC
>JBCDHN010000516.1:0-3483 GCA_038749915.1 Verrucomicrobiota bacterium
TTCGATTTTCATATCGTGGCAACCAAGCATCACAAATTCAAAACTGATGAGAAACAGTTTGAAGCGGAACGGAAACGTCTCGAGGGGGATGTTAGTTCCGGGGTAATTAGTCGACGGATCTGTGATTCACAATTGATCAAACTCTCCCGGAGAATGGCCTCCAGACGAACGGAAGAGATCATGAATGCCGTTCATGAAATCGGAGAGGCGAATGGATACTCCTTGGTTCTTCAAATGCGTAGCAGTCCTGAAGGATTTGTAGCTTTTGGGGATCCAAGTGCACTCATCGATATTACGGATGATTTGGTGGCGATCCTGAATTCATCTTCTTTGGATTGAAGGAAACTAGTCCAATGGCATCCCACTAGCGCGAAGCAGGGTTTCCTGTACCGCGATATCGTGAGTAGAGTTCCACGCGAGTTTTTTCTCGCCGCGAATGATCTTGGCGAGGTCACGGAATTCTTCGTCGTAGCGGCCGGTGGCGCGGGGGAGTTCGACGGTTTGAATGCCTTTTTTGAAGTCGCCGCGCGGTTGGTCGAGGGCGAGTTGGATCTTCGGTGGTTCGAGCGGGTTGATACGAAAGAAGCCGGATTCGCCGACGACTTCGAAATGACGCCGCGGAAACCCAAACGGGTCGAGATGGTTGCACCGAATCGTGGCGATGGCTCCGGGATACTGGAGAACAGCCATTTGATTGTCGGCAAAAGTGTCCTTGTCAGGATAGCTGCGCAGGTTGAACGGCGTGATGGATTCTGGTTTGCCGAGTACGAAGACCGCAGCGTCGAGGATGTGGCAGGCGAGTTCGAACATGCCTCCACCGGGATAGGCTGCCAATTCGTTGCGGAGAGCGGGGCTCGCTTTCTTCCCCATGGCGGCGGTGATTTCGGTGATGCGTCCCAGCCAACCGTCCTTCACCATTTGAAAGAGGAGTTGGAATGCAGGATTGTAGCGAAGCATGTAGCCCATTTGGATGGTTCGTCCGCGTTGATCAGCTTCGGCGTGAAGCTCGCGACAGGCGGTAAGCGTGGTGCCAGCCGGTTTATCGAGATGAATGTGTTTGCCGGCCCGAATGCAGCGCAGGGCTGTGGGGACGAGTTCGGAGACTTCGGTTTCGACGGCGATAGCGGCGACGCTCTCATTCTCGAGCAGCTCTTCTTCCGTGCGCCAAGCGAGTCCTTGATAAGATTTGTGATTCGCGACGGCCTTTTTTCGCTCCTCATCGGGTTCGACAACGCCGACGACTTCAAAGAGGTCGGTGAGCTTGCGCATGGACTCCATCTTCCCGGAGGCGTGCGCGTGTTTGGTACCAATTTGAGCGATCCGGATCTTGGGGCCTTTCGCGGCTTGGAGGAGCGTCGGGGCCGAAGCAGCGGCGGCGGTGGCGACAAACTGACGACGGGAGAACGGGTCAAGGGGCATGAATCCACCTTAGAAATTCGGAGTCTTTCGTCAACCTTCCCTTGCGGACGAACGGTGGCCGTCTCTGTTCCGAGAATGAAGCTTGGAATCGGCATTGATCTTGGCGGAACGAACATCAAAGCGATGGCATTCGACCTCGAGTTGGGGACGGAGGTGGCGCGGACGACTGGCCCGACCCGAGATGGTGAGTCGATTGATGGAGAACCCGCCTTTGCGGTTGGGGTTCGCCAAGTGCTCGATGAGCTTCACGAAAAAGCGGCAGAGACCGCGAGTGTTGTCGGGCTTTCGGCGCCCGGTCTGTCGGACAAGGCTCACACCTGCATCCGGTTTTTGCCAAATCGGCTGGATGGGTTGGAGAATCTGGATTGGGCGGCGTTCTTGGGATTGCCTCGTGTTGCGGTTCTGAATGACGCCCACTCTGCGTTGATGGGCGAAATCTGGCAAGGTGCGGCACGTGGCGTCGATGAGGTCTTTCTGCTGACGCTGGGTACGGGCGTTGGCGGAGCCATTGTCTCTGGCGGACGCCTCATGACCGGGAATATCGGCCGGGCCGGACACCTCGGTCACATCAGTCTTGATCCCGATGGTGAGCCGACGATTTGCGGAACGCCGGGAGGATTGGAAGTTTTGGTGGGCGATTGCACCGTCGGGAAACGCACCAACGGACGTTTCGATTCAACGCGCGTGTTGGTGGAGGCAATGCTCGCGGGTGACGCGGAAGCGAAGACGTATTGGGACGAAACGTTGAAGCATCTCGCCGTCGGGATCGCCGGACTGATCAACGTTCTCGATCCGGAAATGATCATCCTCGGGGGAGGAATCAGCAAAGCGGGGGACGCCCTCTTTGGTCCGCTCGAAGAAAAACTCGCGAAAATCGAGTGGCGCCCCAATCATCACAAAGTGAAGATCAAGCCCGCAGAACTCGGCGAAGGGGCCGGGTGTTATGGTGCGGTGCATTTCGGAAGGATGAAGGCGGAGGGATGAAGGATGAATAGTGAACCACCAAATCAGGATCTTCGAAGTCGGACCAAGCAATACGCGCTGAGGGTGATTCGGCTTTATACGCGATTGCCGAAATCGACAGAGGCTCAGGTTTTGGGGCGGCAGTTGTTGCGGTCGGGGACTTCGCCAGGGGCTCAGTATCGAGAGGCTTGTCGAGCGAAGTCGGACGCGGATTTCATCAGCAAGATCGAAGGTGCGTTGCAGGAACTCGATGAGTCGGATTACTGGCTGGATTTGCTCGGTGAGACGAAGCTTGTTCCGACTGATGAGCTCGAACATCTTCGAGACGAAACCAACCAACTCATCGCCATTTTCGTAAGCATGGTTCGCAAAACGAAGAACCGAAAGACCTAGCCTTCGCGAGTTTCATCCTTCATCCTTCCGCCCTCATCCCTTCTGCGTCCCCGTGTCCTCTTCATCCTTCTTCCCTCCGCCTTCATCTTTGCGGCCTTCCGCTGACTATCTCGAAAAGTGTGGAAAAATCCTCGAAACGGTCAAAGCCCAGGAATCGCAAATCACCACGGCCGCCGATTGGTTTGCGGAAACCATCCTCGCCGAACAAATGGTTCACGTCTTCGGCTCCGGGCACTCGCGGATCATGGTGGAGGAGATGTGGCCGCGTTATGGGTCGTTTCCGGGGTTTAATCCGATTGTTGAACTCTCGCTTACCTTTCACAACTTGGTGGTTGGGGCGAATGGACAGCGGCAAGCCATGTTCTTGGAGAACGTGTCAGGATTGGCCAATCGGATTTTACGCAATTTCGATCTTCAAGAGGGAGATTCAGCGTTGGTCATTTCTTCGAGTGGTTGCAATATCGTGCCGGTCGAGATGGCGGAGGAGTTTCAGAAGCGTGGGGTTCGCGTGGTTGCGTTGGTTAGTCAGGAGCATTCGGATGCCAGCACGTCGAAGCATGCGAGTGGGAAGAAACTGAGCGACTTTGCGGATCTGGTGCTTGATACTGGAGCGCCGGTTGGAGACGCGATGGTGAAGCTGGAAACCCTGGAGACGCCGGTTTCTCCCGGCTCGACCATTGGAGGGGCAATGTTGGTGAACGCGATCAA
>JBCDHN010000517.1:0-3463 GCA_038749915.1 Verrucomicrobiota bacterium
GCCGGGGACGACGTCGGAAGCGATGGTCGAGTTGATCGATATCTATCCGACATTGGCTCATCTCACTGGTTTGACCCCACCGAAACACCTGCAGGGAGTGTCATTGCGTCCGCTCCTGGATCATCCCGAGCGACTTGGCAAGAAGAAGTATGCCTACAGCGTGGTGAGTCGGGGGCAAAACCTCGGTTACGCTCTGCGAAATCAGCGTTGGCGTTACGGCAAGTGGCCGGATGGAGAAGAGCTCTACAATCTGACCAACGATCCGGAGGAGAAGCACAATCTCGCTGGAAAAGAACAAGTCGCAGAGCGATTGGAAGAAATGCGTCTGGCTCTGGCGGAGGCCCAAAAACGAGCTCAAGCCAAACGATAGGGGGCAAATGTCGTTTTGACGAACGTCCGGGATCGTCTTTGTTGACGCAAACCCGACGAAATGATGATATCGCGCCTTTTGCTCTTGTTGATGCTGGGGCTGTCCTCCGTGAAAGCGGTGGAACGCCAGAACGTGGTGGTATTTCTGGTCGATGACCTTGGCTGGATGGACCTGGGATGCCAGGGAAGTGACTACTACCAGACCCCTAACATTGATGCCCTTGCCATCCAGGGCGTTCGCTTTACCGATGCCTATGCAGCCTGTGCCGTGTGCTCTCCAACTCGGGCCGCCTTGCTGACCGGCAAGTACCCGGCACGACTCCTCCTCACCCAATGGCTCCCAGCTGGTCGATGGAGCGCTACCGGTAATCGGATGCGTGAGGCTCGGTTCCTCCGCTCTCTGCCTCTGGAAGAAGTGACGTTGGCCGAAGCGTTGCGGGAGGAAGGATACGCAACGTTTCATGTCGGGAAATGGCATCTCGGAGGCGCGCCGTTTTCGCTTCCCCAGCATCACGGATTCGATCGCAATGTGGCGGGTGATGATCATGGCGCCCCCGGAAGTTACTTTTATCCCTTCAAAGGACGGTGGACCATTCCAACCACGGGAATCAAGGCAGAGAAGCAGGCGTTTGACGGTGGAAAAGAGGGGGACTATCTCACGGATCTGATGGCTGAAGCAGCCGATGATCTGATTCGGGAACGAGATGAGACGAAGCCATTTTTCCTCTACCTCCCGTTTTATGGGGTGCATTCACCGCTTCAAGGGAAGAAGGACAAACTGGAGCGATACCAGAAAATTCCTGCTGATCAGCGTCAGGGACTTCCGGCTTATGCGGCCATGGTGGAAGCGGTTGATGACGCCGTCGGAACCATTGTGTCTTCGTTGCGTGACCTGAGTCTGGAGGAGAAAACCCTCTTCGTTTTCACCTCGGACAACGGCGGGTTGGCCAAATCAACCAACCACGAGCCCCTTCGTGCAAACAAGGGCTCACACTATGAAGGGGGAATTCGTGTTCCCTTGATTATCGCGGGAGCAGGCGTCAACAACCGTGGGGATTCCTCGGATTTACCGGTGACGAGTAGTGATCTCTATCCGACGATCTTGGACCTGGTAGGGGTGCCGCCGCGACCGCTGCAACATCGGGACGGAGTGAGCCTGGCACCCGTGCTCAGTGGAAGTGAGGAACCGGAGCGTGGTGCGCTCTTTTGGCATTACCCGCACTACAACCAACATCCATCGAGTGCTCCAGTGTCGATCATTCGTCGCGGACCCTGGAAGCTGATTGAGTTTCTCGAAACTGACAGGCTGGAACTCTATCATCTGGAAGAAGACATTGGAGAGTCCCGCAACCTTGCCGACGTCAAACCGGAGCTTGCCTCCGAATTGCTGACTGAGCTTCACGCTTGGAAGTCAGACGCCGGTGCGGATCCCATGCTGCCGAATCCCCAGTTTGAAGGGGCAGGCCGGAAATGAGAAGTCTCCTGACGCTGCTCTTCGTGGGGCTGGCTCTGGTCTCGGTTCGCGCCGACGGGAAGGAACCCAATGTGTTGTTCCTCGCGGTGGACGATATGAAGGATTGGGTCAACTGCCTCGGCGGCTATGAAGGCACCGTCCACACCCCGGCGATTGACCGGCTGGCGGCTCGCGGAATGCTTTTTACGAATGCCCAGTGTCCATCTCCAAAATGCGCGCCCTCACGAGCCGCAATCATGACAGGGTTGCGGCCCTCGACCACCGGTCTCTACGACAATGGTCATTGGTGGCTGCCAAATCTCCCTGACATTGTCACCATTCCAGTCCATTTCCGGAATCATGGCTATCACGTGGCTGGTGCCGGAAAGATCTTTCATCATACTGCGGGCAATCATCCGCCCAATCAGTGGAACGACTTTCAGAAGCTTGTTTTTCGCGACGATCCCTGGTTTCGGGGAGTGAAGCTGAATTATCCCTGGTCAGACGTTGCTCCCAATCCCGATGGATTTCCGTTCAGTGGAGTCCTTGGGTTGGGTCACGAAAATGATTGGGGATCGCTTGGTTACGAAGAGGAGGACTATGATGATTCCCGCACGGCCGAGTACGCAGTTCAGTTCCTTGGGCAGGCGCAGGAAAAACCGTTCTTCCTCGCCTGCGGATTGTTTCGACCGCATTTGCCTTGGTATGTGCCGCAAAAGTACTTCGATCTGTATCCGCTGTCGGAGGTTGTTCTGCCCCCGGTTCTCGAGGCCGATCTTGATGATGTTCCCAAAGAGGGGAGGGCCTTTGCCAAAGCCAGACGCGGTGATTACGAAGCGATTCTCAAAGCGGAAAAGTGGAACGAAGCGGTCCGGGCCTATCTCGCAAGCATCACTTACGCCGACGCTCAACTGGGCCGGGTGTTGGATGCATTGGATGCCAGCCCGCATGCCGAAAACACCATCGTTGTGCTGTGGTCGGATCATGGCTGGCATTTGGGTGAAAAGAGGCACTGGCACAAGACTACCTTGTGGGAAGAAGCGACGCGAGTTCCCCTGATCATCGCCGCCCCGGGCAAGCCGAGCGGGCAAAGTGGCAAGCCGGTAAGCCTGATCGATCTCTTCCCGACGTTGAACGAACTATGTGGGCTACCGTTGGATTCAAGCCATGATGGTGCATCCCTTACCCCGCTCCTACGTGATCCCGAGGCTGACTGGCAACGCCCCGCAATCATCGAATTCAAGACCGGCAATGTGGCGGTCAGATCTGAGTATTTTCGTTATATTCGATACCGGGATGGGGGTGAAGAATTGTATGATTTGAAGAATGACCCTCACGAATGGAAAAACCTCGCAGCCGACCCAGCTTTTGCAGACCGAAAGGCCGGTCTCGCTTCTTGGGTGACATCCGATTGGGCGGACTCTGCCCCCACCAAGTCCGCTTTCGAATTCGATCCCGATAGCTTTGTCTGGAAGGAAAAATCAACAGGTCGGCTGATCGACGGTGCTTCGCGCGTTCCCGTGAGATCTGGTGGCTGATCGCGGCAGATGAGGCTAAGGTCGACTTGATGAGGTCCCAACCGAAAGTCACGGTTCTTGGCTCGCTGAACGTGGACTCTACCTACCGAGTCCCGCACCTGCC
>JBCDHN010000518.1:0-3462 GCA_038749915.1 Verrucomicrobiota bacterium
ACTGAAGTCGTCCATCGCGTTGATCTCTCCCGCCGATCAACAGGCGGAAGCAAAAAGAGTGCTCGGTCAACTTTCGGCGACCTGGGCCAAACTCATCGAGCTGGATTCATCGTTTCAAGAGTCGGCCGCTCCGCTTCCCAGTGGCGCAACCTCGACCGGCCTCATCGCCTACAACGTCGAAACCCATTTCAGTGATCTCCAAGCCAAACGCTATCGCGAATGGTCAGCCTGGATCCGCGCCAACTACAAGTGAGCTGCCTCAATTGACGCCCTGCACGCTCCCGCTTGAGCTTACGGACCGGCGGCGCGATGGCGAAAGATAAGTGAGCGCCTTCGACAGGATCGGGATTCGCGAGGCTCGCCTTCGGACCCAACGTCGCACGGCGGGAAAGGATCGAAGCAACAAAGCCAAACCGATTGCCATCAGTGGCAGGCCAACCGGAATGGGCAACGGAAACAAGACGGCTCCGGCTCCAATCGCGATGATGGCGAGCACAAGATAGAGCGTGTGACCCAGATTGCGGGCCCAACGAGGTCTGCGTCGTTTCGATTTCATGAAGGAAGCACGCGGACTATGGTCGCAGTCCAGGGAAAGTCGCTTACTTTTCTGAGGCAGAATTGTAAATTTTCGACCTCAATGGCAACGGAAGCACTTCCCTTCCCTGAGAATTTCCCTTACCAATGAGCTCTCAACCCCCAAAACCATGCCCCTGATTCTCCAGCTGCTTGTTGTTACCCTGTTCTTCGTGTTCGAATCCTCAAGGCATGCCCATGCTGACGAAGTTGTTTGGCGCTGGCAGGAGAGTTCCCTACCCGACGTTGGTTTTGATCTCGACGAGGCAACCGTCTACCGGGTTACCACCCTGGCAAATGAAGGAGCCGGTTCGCTCCGCCAGGCATTGCTCCAACAAGGGCCGCGATTGGTCGTGTTTGAGGTTGGCGGGGTGATTGACCTCAAAGAGAGAAGCGTCCGCATTGCCGATCCTCAAATTGTCGTCGCTGGCCAGACGGCTCCTAGCCCGGGAATTACGCTCATCAAAGGCGGACTCCAAATCAAGTCCAGCCAGGTCGTGGTTCAGCACTTACGAATCCGTCCCGGAGATGCCGGGAAAGCAAAGCGTAGCGGCTGGGAACCGGACGGCATCACCACCACCCGCGGTCCATCCGATGTTTGGATTGATCATTGCTCAGTTACCTGGTGTGTCGACGAGGGCATTTCCCCGACTTCCTACAAACCTGAGAACGGCATTCCCAGCAAGCGGCTGTTCGTTCGCAACTGCATCATTGCCGAAGGGTTGAGCGACTCGACCCACGAAAAAGGTCCCCACTCCAAAGGCTCTCTGATCTTTGGCGGAACCCAGCAGGTCGCCCTTGTGGGAAATCTCTACTGCAGCAACTTCGAACGCAATCCACTCTTTCAGCCGGAGACCTCAGGCGTCGTTGTCAACAATCTGATCTCCAATCCCGGTCAGCGATCGATTCACGCGGGTTCTGGCGATCAAATGCCGACTCTCTCCGTGGTGGGCAACATCGTGTTGTTCGGAACCAACACCAAACTGACCTCCGCCGTCTTTGAAGGCACGGCCGAGGCTTATTTCGATGGGAATGTCGGATTCAACCGGCAAGGCCAACCCATCCCGGTCCTGCGCAGACCGTTCGAGACCCTGGAGGCTCCGCCGTTGTGGCCGGAAGGACTGGAAACCATGGGGGAAACGGAAACCCTCTGGCACGTTGCCCGGTCCGTCGGTGCGCGGCCCGGCGATCGTGATGCAACAGACACCAGAATAGTTCGCGAGGCCCTCACGGGGACGTCCCGGATTATCGACAGCCAGGATGAAGTGGAAGGGTATCCTGAGGTTGAGCCGGTCCAACGCCCGCTGGAAGTGCCCGATACAGATCGCCGCTCCTGGCTTCTTCAACATTCCAGAAATGTAGGAGTCCAAGGATCAGGGGAATCGAACCAGTCTGGATAGACTGACGCCCTCACTTCTCGGAGTTTTCTGAGAAACCTTGTCGAATAAGTTCAGTTTTATTGCCAACCATCAACGACTCATGAAAACCTCATTCAGCCTGCTTGGTCTCCTCACGCTCCTTCCTTTTTCAAGCTTTGGTCAGGCAGAACCGGATCGAAGATTCACCAATTGGGATCGAAACAAGGATGGCAAGCTCACCAAGGAGGAATTGCCTCAACCGTTGCAACGCAACTTTGAGCGGGTCGATAAAAACAAGGACGGATCAATCTCGCTGGAAGAACATTTGGCGGTGGCTGGTCGTCCTTCCAATCCCCGGCCGAATCGGGGGGACGGAGGTGGGGATGGGTTTACCAAGCTCTCTGATCTCGACTACGCGGGGAATGAGAATCCGAAGCAGAAACTGGATCTGTATTTGCCCAAGAACGGTGGCGATGGTCCGCTCCCGGTCGTTTGCTGGATTCATGGCGGCGGTTGGAAAGGCGGTGATAAACGCAACGCCTCCAAAATCACCCGGCTGGTTTCGTCCGGAACCTACGCCGGAGTTTCGATCGGCTATCGCTTGAGCCATGAAGCCCAATGGCCATCTCAAATTCACGATTGCAAAGCCGCCATTCGCTGGATTCGCGCGAACGCCGAGGAACACAACCTCGACCCAAACCGAATTGCGGTCTGGGGTTCGTCAGCCGGCGGTCATCTGGTCGCGATGCTTGGAGTCAGTCATCAGGTGGACGGGTTGGAAGGTGAGATTGGTCCTCATACCGACCAATCCAGCGAGGTAACCTGCGTGGTGGACTACTACGGCCCAACCGAGCTCCTGACGATGAACGATCATCCCAGCAAAATCGATCATAACGCCGCCAACTCACCGGAATCCCTGTTGATTGGCGGAGCGATTCAGGAGAACCAGGACCAAGCGAACAACGCCTCTCCCATCAGCCATGTATCCGCGGATGATGAGCCGATTTTGATCGTGCACGGCACGAAGGACGAGCTGGTCCCCTACCCTCAATCCGTCGATTTCGAGAAGAAACTGGAAGAGGTCGGGGTCAGCGCAACCTTCGTCACCGTGACCGACGGAGGCCACGGCGGAGGGTTTGGGCCGACCATTCAGAAACTGGTCGAGCAATTCCTTGCCAAGCAACTCCTCGGCAAGGGAGACCCTGTCGAAGACCAAGCCGTTCCGGCAGGCCAATAGGACGGAATTGGGCTTTCCTAGCTCTTAACCACCGCTTTTTTCGCGGGCTCTTCCTTGGTTTCAATCGGGACGGCCACATTCCCCTTCGGCTGAACCTTGCGGAAAAGCTTTGACGTCGCCTCCCAGTCAGAGAGGACTTCCTCAGCGCGTTCACTATCAGTGTATTGGCGATGCTGCTCGATGAGCTCTTTGACCGCAGCGAGATCCTCTTCGTCTTCGAGATCGACAACCTCGATCATCTCAGGGTTGATCAAGGTATCAAAGTTCCCTTTCCGATCGAGAATGTAAGCGGCC
>JBCDHN010000519.1:0-3460 GCA_038749915.1 Verrucomicrobiota bacterium
ATTGAGCATCGTTCCATTCGCGCTCCCCAGATCATACAGCCAGAATCCCGAAGCCTGCTGCCGAATCATGGCATGCTCCCGGGATACCCGTGAGCTGAATACCTTGATATCAGCTTCCGGACTTCGCCCGATCACACAATTGCCTTCCAGCTTCGCTTTCAGGCCTTTAGGTTGTTGCCACAACTCGGCTTCCATGAGTTTATTTTCAGAACAAGAGTTCGAGAGTTACATAAGTCATTCAACAGAAGATGTAACCCATTTTCTCCAGATTGAGTCTTTGAATAAAAGAAAGTTCTTGGAAAAATGGTTCTTAGTGCGCCGGCCCATCCTCGTTTGCCTTATCTTCCCTTTTTCCCGGGTCCATGCCCGGTCAAAAAGGTGGGGACGTTGCGCTCACAACCTCTGCCTGCAGCGATGACGGACGAGTCCAGCGACGAGGCCATTGTCAGCCAATCCCTGGGAGGAGATCCCCACGCCTTTGCCTTGCTGGTTGATCGCTATCAATCACGAATCCTGGGCACCGCTTCCCGATTCGCTCGAAATCGACATGAGCTCGAAGATTTGAGCCAGGACATCTTTCTCAAGGCTTGGAAAGGATTGCCAACCTTCAAGGCCACCGCGCCTTTTGAACACTGGCTGATGCGGTTGGCCGTACGGGTCTGCTATGATTTTCTGCGCAAGAACCGCCGCTTTCGTGAAAACGAAGTTTCCCGGGAGGTGGTGAATGAGAAGAACGACCGGCTGACTGAGGAGTCCGTGGAAAATGCTGATCTGGATGCCGGTGAAGCGCGAGAGGTTCTGCAGCATGCGATGGAAACCCTCAATCCAAAGGATCAGTTGGTATTGACTCTGAAGGAACTGGAAAACAGAAGTGTGCGAGAGATTGCCGACCTGACGGGTTGGTCGATCAGCAATGTCAAAGTTCGGGCCATGCGAGCTCGCAATCGACTGAAAGCGAATTTGATAGAATTGGGATATGGAAACTGAAAACGACGAACTTCATCGACTGATCGAATCTGCCAAGCCGGCAATGGACCAGGATGCGGCCTATGTGGCTCTAGGGCTGCAAACCCGCGTCATGGCAAACCTGGAGTCTTCATCGCGGTCTGAGGATGCTCTAAGCCAATGGGGCAGTGCATTTCTCCGTGGAGCGTTTGTTTCGGTCACCGTGGCGTTGGCCCTTGGCGGATGGGCTTGGTTTCAAGCAGATTTGAGTGTTAGCACAGACTGGGCCTTGTCCGCGCTGGTTCAGGACGCTGATTGGCCTTCACCCCAGATTCTTCCATGAAACGTGCCTGGTGGAAATTTGCGCTCGGAATCCTACTGACCTTTGGTGCGGGAACCGCGTTTGGCGTCATTGGCACCATCGTGGTAGCCCAGGGAGCAAAAAAGAAGATGGAAGATCCCAAAGTGGGTCACGCCTTGGTTCCCAAGCATCTCGACCGGAAGTTGAACCTAACGGAAACTCAACACGATGAAGTTGCTGAAATCCTCGAATCCATGATCGAAGAGATCGTTCCCATTCGAAACTCAACCCGTAAGCAATTGGCCGGCGTCGTGCATACCCACGGCCCGAAAATTCGGGAGATTCTCGAGCCCGAGCAGGAAGAGAACTATGACCAGTTTCTTGAAAAGCTGGCTCGCGATTGGAACGTTGTCCTCAACGTCGAGCCGCGGCCCGAACAGCCTGCACCGGAAGAGTGACCAAGGCTGAATTACGGGATCCGAAGCGTTTGCCCGGTTCGGACCACGTCGGACTGGATCTTGTTGGCCGACTTGATGGCGCTGACCGAGACTCCATACCGTCGGCTGATTCCCCAGAGCGTATCTCCTCGACTAACGGTATGATAACGAGAGCCGCTACTGGTTCCACTTCCGATTGAGGCAACTGTCCTTCGGCCTGAGCTTCCGTTGTCACTGAAAATGCGAGATCTCGAAGCTGAGGATGAACCTCTTCCCGAGCTGCCACTTTCCACTCCGCGAGGCGTCTTGACCCATTCCTCACGATATTTCCCGGATGAATCGAACGGATATTCGTGCTTGGGCAGGGTGTGATCCGGTGTATCAACCGGTCCTTCGGTCGCGACAACCCCGGAGGTGCTGCATCCGACCATCCCAAGGGAGAAACCGCACCAACCC
This sequence comes from Verrucomicrobiota bacterium, assembly GCA_038749915.1. Lineage (GTDB taxonomy): Bacteria > Verrucomicrobiota > Verrucomicrobiia > Verrucomicrobiales > DEV007 > JBCDHN01. The sequence continues at coordinate 2,140 of JBCDHN010000519.1, forward strand.
GCCATCAGGAAAGGCATCAAGGATTTGCTGGCAGCGTTGTTCATGGCGAAAATTGGTCGTTTTTCGGTAGGCAGACATTCATGGCGCCGGGACGCTTTGCAAAACTTGCTGCATTTGGAGCTCGTCCGTCATCGTTTTCAGGATTTCCTGAGCCTGGCGCCCGTGATGGTTGTACTGATTGATCTCTACCACTTGCGCCAAAGTCGTTAACATGGCTCGCAGATTGGCTTGCCTCCGGTGAATGTCAAAGCGGTTCATGAGGGCTGCCTGCTTGCGGCTTCCGGTCAGGTTGTAGTCTTCGATGTAGGCGTTGGTCAGCTCCTCCATCTCAGACCAGCGCACCTCTTGGTCCAGCTCCTGCATTTTGCGGACGTACTCCAGATCCGCCAGCTCCAATCGCAGCGCTTCGACATATCCCGATTCGTTATTCGGGTCCAACTCCACGACTTCGCGCATGATATCACCATAAAACTTCGCGGTCCGCTGCCCCCCGAGCTCAGGAATCCCTTTGGCAAGAAAGCGAGCCTTTTCGACTCCCTTGGCCCGACTCGCAGCCTTGAACAGTCTCAACTGGCTCGCATGTCGTTGCTTCAGATTGTTCAAGTGGTCGGGATAACTCTTGGTTCCACCCGGCCGAAAGCCCGTGTAGGCGTAGGGGATTGCCTGGGAGTCCGCCAGAACCACCGTGGGAAACGCGCTCACTTCATAGCGCTTTCGCAACATGAGCGATGCTGATGAATCGTCGTCTTCCCCCGATTCGCTGGCGACGTCGAACCAAAGCATCTCGAAACTCTCCTGGAGCGGTATCACCAATTCGGGCCGGCCCAGAAACTCCGTCTCAAACTGTCGACAGATTGCATTGTCGGCTCGCGCCGTGAAACAAATCAGCAGGTCTTTTCCCGACTTCGCGGCACGCGACTGAGCCAGATCAAAATTATCTCCCCACCCCGTGTTCTCACCATGGGCCAGCATCCCGGGAAAAAGCATCCCTAAGGCAAGAAGGTTGGAGGCTGCGCCGCGATACATGCCATTAGAAGACGCCAAAATAATGGAAAGGTCAACAATTTGGCCCCAAGACAAACAGCAGGAAACCGAGGTAAAAGCGATCCTGTGCTAGAGCATTCTAACTGAACCTGTAGCCGATGAAAATGGGTGTTGTCAGGATCAAGTCCGGCTTCGCCGGTGATCGTTGACAGCGGAATCTTCGGCCTTCAACCGCGTTCTGGCTCAGTCACAGAGCTCGCTCTGCTCCTTCACAACGCCTTGCTGAAGCCCAAATCTCCTCGCTGCATCGGCTACATCTTTACTGAAAATGCTCTAG
>JBCDHN010000520.1:0-3457 GCA_038749915.1 Verrucomicrobiota bacterium
CCAAGAACCATGCTTAGCCCAATCGTTTTAGAGCGGTTTTAGCGGCATGATAGCCGCACATCCCATGAACTCCGGCACCGGGCGGAGTTGACGCAGAACACAGGAAGATATTCTTTGCTGGGGTCGTATAGGGATTGAGTCTTGCAACCGGACGGCTGTAAAGCTGGCCGAGGTCTTGAACCCCACCCACAACATCGCCGCCAATATAGTTGGCGTTGTAGTGCTCCATCTCGTTGGTATTCGTGGAATGAGACTCCAAAATGCAATCGCGAAAGCCGGGGGCGAAGCGTTCCACCTGTTCCTCGATTCGTGCTTGCATGTCAACGGTGGAGCCATTGGGAACGTGACAGTAGGCCCATGCTGTATGGCGTCCCTCCGGAGCGCGGGTCGGATCAACCACAGTGGGCTGTGCGAGAATCAAGAAGGGGTGACGAGAATGATGACCCTCCCAGCACTCCCGTTCGGCCTGAGCAACCTCATCGAACGTTCCACCGACATGAACGCAGGCGGTGTCTCTTGCCGCTTCGTTTGTCCAGGGAATTGACTCACTCAGCGCCCAGTCGACTTTAAAGACCCCTGGGCCATATCGATAGGACTTTAGTTTTTCTCGATACCGGGATGGAAGTTGGGATTGGCAGATACTCGCTAGAGCCTTCGGTGAGGTATCGAAAAGATAGGCGTTAGCCGTGGGCAAGGAGTTGAATGACGTTATCGGAGCGTCGCAGATAATTTCACCGTCCAATTCTCGGAAGATGGAGATGAGGGCACGCGCGATACTTTGGGTTCCTCCCCGGGCTACAGGCCACCCAACACTATGAGCGCTCACTCCTAACATCAATCCAACGGCCGCAGTCGCAGTGCTTTCAAGTGCCTGGACTGAATGCGCTGCGTGCCCCGAGAAAAGCGCCTTTGCTTCCGTAGTTTGAAACGCTTGATCGGCGAGTTGTTTCGCGGACTTCAAAGCGTGTCTCCCAAAATTGAGCATCGCGAAGGGGTGCCGGGGCAAAGTGAGTGGCCCCAAGAGGGAGGCGTAGAGTTTGGCGGAGTCTTCCGTTAGACGATCGAACAGGTTGCGATAGGCTCTTTCATCCGCACCCAGTCTCGCGGCAGTGGCGGCAACACTTCGTTCGTGAACCACGGCTCTGCCATCATCCAGTGGTTGAACAACGGGGAAAGTCGGCTGCGTCCAAAACAAGCCATGGCCTTCCAAGTCCAGCAGCTTGAGGAAGGGTGAGGCAATTCCCATGGGATGAATCGCAGCGCAGACATCGTGAGTAAAACCGGGCAAGGTGAACTCCGCGCATCGAAGTCCGCCGCCGGGCGTCGACTTCGCCTCAATAACCAGAACCTTTGCGCCATTCTGTGCGAGAAAAATGGCGGCAGCCAGACCGTTTGGGCCTGACCCAACGACCACAGCATCGTAGCTTGAGTGTTTTGGGGAATTGGAAAAATCTTCGGGATTCACGCTGAGGACTCTGACTCAGCCAAAGTTACGGGAGATAGCAAGGCCTGGATGGCAAGTTCCTTAGGGCCTTTCAAGCCAGGGTTCACGAGTCTGCAATCTCAACCTGGTCCCGGCGAACTGCTAACCAGATGGAATCACCATAGCGAAGATCCGGAAGCTTGGGCGCAAGGATCTCCAGGACATTGGGTGGCTGGAAATGGCAGGGTTTTGTCTCCGGATCCGGATAGTAAATATAGCCATCAACAAAATCCTCCAGATTCAAACCAACCCGACAATCGAGAAACCAGAAATTCTCCGCGGGTTCGCCAGTTGCCCATTTCACGTCGTCAAAGCGGAAAGAAGTTTCGAGAATACGATAGGTCTTCGGGGCGATGGAGAGGTTGAGCGTTCCTTGATGGAAGGTTGTGAGATCCAGGCCCCGGTGTGCGAAATGGGGAATCTGTAGAGCAAGCGTGCCGTCCGGAAATCGTTCATCATTAGCTTCGCCTGAAGCAACGCGATGCCCGCGAACAAGTTGGGTGAGAAGTTTCAGCCAGCCTTTGCTCATGATCTCCCTAACAGATCATCGACCAGGGTTTTGGCGAACAACTTCTGCTCGATAAGATCCATCTCAGAGCCGTGATCACGATTGACGGAAGCGAGGAGTTTTCCCGTTGTGGCGTCCGTCAGATCAAATCGAAGATAGCGAAGTTTTGCAACGCTGCCTTTTTGGGGATTCTCCCTCTCACCGGCGTGTTTCAAACGCAGGACCGTGGAGATGGATTTGTCTTCGTCCAGAGGTGGGCCCACCTTGATCGCAAAGGATCGGCGTTGAAACTCCTGTTGCAGAAGTTGAACGATACTGTGATTGGCGGCCCAGGCATCTTCAAAGACAAAGTAAACGATTTGATAGTCTCCCAATTGGGTCCCGGGAGTTACCTGAACGTCAGCCCGGGGATCCGAGGTGAGGCAGGAGTTGAGGGTCAGGACGCCCAATATCATTGCTGCAAGCGAGGCAAAGCGAAACTTCATCGCCGGTTAGTCTCGGTTCGGCGGATGGAGTATTCAATCTCCAATTGGAGCATTTAAGGTATGCTGGAATTCCTTGAAGCAATGTTGGCATCGATTTAGTCACTGCTCTCTGGGGCGTCTTCGTCGTCAACTTCACCAACCTTTTCATTGAGCGCCTTTTTCGCCAGTTTGGTGACGTAGGCCGTCACTGCAAAGGTGGCTGCGATGCCAACGATGCTGAGTATCAATTTTGGCGTTGAACCTGCGTCGCCACCGGCGGCAATCGTGGTGAGATTTTTGGCAAGAGAGCCAATCCACACGTAAACAAACGTCCCCGGCAGCATCGCAATCCAGGATGCCAGCACATAGTGCGCAAACTTCACCTTGGTAAGGCCATAGGCATAGTTGAGGAAGACGAACGGAAACAGTGGTGAAAGTCTGGTCAGCCCCAAAATTTTCCAGCCCTCCTGGCCCACGGCTCGATCCACGGCGGCGAATTTGTCATTGCCATCGATCCGTTTTTCAATGAAGCCACGAGCGTGGTAGCGACTGATGAGGAAGGCCAAGGCGGCCGCAGTTGTCGAGACCACCGAAACTATGATCGTTCCGAAAATGGGCCCAAAGAAAAAACCACCAGCGATGGTCAGCATACCTGCGGAAACGAAGGCCAGGGAGAGAGCAATGTAGGCCAGACCATAGACGACGACCTTCATCGGGCCCAGATTGTCGATAAACTGCAGCCCGGTCAGAATCTTCGCCTGAATACCGCTTGGTGAACTTTCCGGCACATCTGCTCCCTTTTGATTCAGCCCCCAATCATAGAAGGTAAATTGAACCGGTTTTTCGGTGTCCAGCCTTTTGGCGGCGTCTTCAGGCAGCCATTGCTTTGCGTAGGCGGAGAGGACGGAGGTTTCGTTCACAAAGTCCTCCGTGAACCAGTCGAAGATTTGCGAGAGATGAAAGGTTCCATCATCGGCCACGTAGTTTTTGGATGGCTGAGAC
>JBCDHN010000521.1:0-3454 GCA_038749915.1 Verrucomicrobiota bacterium
CGCCTCAAACCTTTCCTTGGACACGCTGCAGATGAGCTGACGGCTGCTGATCAGGGAATCAGCATGGATAATTGGTCCATTTACGACGAAATCATCCAACCGATCTTCAATGCCAAGTGCACGGAATGCCATGACGAGAACAAAGTGAAAGGCGATCTGAGGATAGACAGCTTTGAGTGGCTCTCAAAAGGCGGAGATATCACCGACCAGGAGGTGATTCCGGGAGACGCGGAAGCGAGCGAGCTCTACTTCCGCGTGGTTTTGGACCCGGATGACGATGATTTCATGCCCCCTGGAGATCGCGAGCACATGACTCCCGACGAAATTGCTTTGCTCGGTTGGTGGATCAACGAGGGTGGCACCCAGGAAATGACCGTTGGCGGGACCGAGAAGGACGAGAATATCGAGCGTATTTTGTCGGAGATGATGTCCAAAACCGAGGCGGAAACGGAAGGGAAAACCGCAGGCACGAACCCGCCGACTCTCGGAGAGGCGATTCGGTCCTGAGAATTGAACAACTTCCCCACCAAAGGGACCAAGCATACGGTTGTTGCGACTGAGGATTGCGTTCCGCATATCGGACCATCATGCCCCCCAAAGCATGCCTCAGGTAGCAACCAAACGAACCCCTCAGACGAACTATTTCGACCCCAGCCTTGCCATCTACGGTCTGGCCCTATGAACTCCAACACGCTTACAACCATGGGGGCACTGCTGCTCCCTGCCATGATTCTTGTTTCCTGTGGCCCATCACCCGTGCGGGAAATCGCCGATCGGCGCCCTCTTTCGGAGGACGAGCTCAAGCCTCAGACAAATTTGGAAACGTCCGTTCGTCTCGGAACGGATGCGATGCTCCGGGCTACCCAGTCTCAATCCCAACAGCGTCAACGCGGGCCAAACATCGCCTATCAAGTGCCGGACGGATGGAAGGAGTTGGCGGCAACCGGGATGCGCGAAGTCGACCTTCGCTTCGGAAAAGATGACGCCGGTGAAGTCTCCGTCCTCCGCGCCGGCGGAACGCTGGCAGACAACGTCAACCGTTGGCGCACCCAAATGGGTCAGGGCCCCTTGTCCGAAGGGCAGCTTGAACGGCTCAAAATGGGCACCCTTTTTGGGTTCCCAGCCCAGCTCGTCACCATCGATGGAGATTACAAGGGGTTTGGAGCGACGGACCCCCTACCGAACTACCGCATGAAGGGGTTGATTCTTTCGGTCCCGGAGTTTGGGCGCTCGATCTTTGTAAAGATGACCGGCCCGCTGGCGGAGGTGAAGGCCAATGAGGAAAAATTTCTCGAATTCACCGACTCCCTGAGTCTCCAATTTCAACGCTGACCCCATGGCCAAAAAGTTAGAATATACTTGGCAGAACGCCCCCCATATTGCCCTGCGCGTGCTCACTTCCTTTGGTCTTGCCGCCATTGTGCTGGCACTCATGACCGTATTGACCCTGTTCGGTACACTCAACCAGAAGGAAGAGGGCCTTTATCTGTCCCAGAAAGCATACTTCGAGTCATTCTTTGTATTCGACAAGGTGTTCGGGATGCATGTCCTCCTGCCCGGCGGCTACCTCCTGATGACGATCCTCTTTTTCAATGTGTTGGCAGGAACGCTTCTGAAGCTGCGACGCAACTGGAAGACCGTCGGACTCTTTCTCTCTCACATTGGCATTCTCTACCTGATTGTGGCGTCGTTTGTGACGCGTCACTTCGCTTGGGAAGGCTACATGGCCATGTATCCGGGGGAGAAGTCGAACCGGGTGAGCGCCCACCATGATTGGCAGGTCGAAATCATCCCATTGGACAGCGACGGGGCGGCGACCGAGGCACTGGTGATTCCCTACGAGGACTTTCGCGATGTGCGGAAGGGCAGAGGCAAACCGCGAACGTTCAAGAGTGACGAGCTTCCCTTCGATTTCGTGGTGGAACACTACGAACCAAACGCCAACCCGCTCCCCTCGACCCTGCCGGTAGCTCAGGGCAAGGGATTCAGGGAAGTTGACGGACACGTGCTTTATCCGATGCAGCGGGCCAAAACGAATGAGAAGAACATCCCGGGTTTTTACGCCAAGTTTATCCCGGACACCGGAGAACCGGTTGAAGCCATCATCGGAGGGCACACCGGGATGAATCGAAATCGCGAGTTCGTTCCTCCTCGCCCCCTGACCCTGGCGGTGGCAGGAAATCAATACAACGTCCAGTTTCAGCAACGCCAATTCGTAGTGCCGTTCGACATCAAAGTGGATGAGTTTCATGTCGACTTTCATCCGGGAACCGGCAAGGCGAGCAACTACCAAAGCGATGTCACAAAAATCGAGACGCTTTCGGACGGAAGCCGGATCGAGGAGCCGGTGAAGATCTGGATGAACCACCCCTTGCGATACCAGGGCTACACTTTTTTCCAGTCCTCTTTCGGCACCAATCTGGAAGGCAAGCACTACACCCAATTTACCGTTTGGAACAATCCTGCTGACCACTGGCCGCTTTATTCGCTCTGGGTAATCGGCATCGGTCTGGCGCTTCACTTCGTCATCAAGCTCAAATACCACGTCAGCAGGTCCGAACGATCCAAAACCTCCAAAGCCTGACTTATGAAATTTGATTTGAAGTTGGACGAAACCCGTAAAAAGCGACTCTTCATCGTCGGCGGAATCCTGGTCGGTGTCCTTGCCCTCAATGGTATCCGGAGTCTGATGCCGGACAAACCGATCAACGACCTCGACCGCTATTCCGCGTGGAGCAAGGGAGCCGCCAAAGAGTTCCTCAAGATTCCGATTCAGCACGAGGGGCGGATCAAACCAATGACTTCATTGGCCTATTTCGAGCTCTTGGGATTGCGCTCCAAGACCAACGTGAAGTTCACCGTGGATGGCGATAAGGAAAAGGTGAGTCACAACCAATGGATACTGGATTCCCTTTTCCGCCCCAGCGTCGCCAAACAGCTTCCCCACTTCGTGGTCGATGATTCCGACGCTGTCGTCATGATCGGGGCCGCGGAAAAGATGAAGCGCGATTACTACAGTTACGAAGAGCTGTTTCCGAATCAGGGCAATCGTGAGAAGCTCTTCAAACTGGCGCGGGAGTTTAACGAAAAGCAAAAGCAGCTCGACGCCAACGAGTCGGGCACCCTGGAAACCGTGGAAAGCCAGGTGGTGCTCCTCGCCAACCGGGTCAACACGTTCGAGTTCCTCGCCAGTGTGATGCTGCCAGCGAATCCCGGAGGTATTCTCAATGCAACGCTTTTGGACCAGCCGACGATTGATCTGGCTCGAAAAACCACCACCAGCGAGATGTTGGAAGTCCTTCCGGTCCTTGCCTGGGAGGAGCTTCAGCGCATGGCGATGCCGTCTCAGGCTCCCGGAACTGAGGAAGAAGAACAGGTCCGCTCCCTGATGAGACTCGCCTTCCTCTATGGAGTTTTTTCCCGGGGCATGGCGATCTTCCCCCCAACCTTTGCC